>JACQNR010000454.1 GCA_016202975.1 Acidobacteriota bacterium | reverse complement strand
GAATCGGCTGATCGGGGACGAGTCCCTTCCGAAAGAAAGACGCCGAACCTGGACGGATGTCCAAAGGTACGCAAAAGGCTGGCCACTCTTTGAGTCCGGCCTGCTGGGGCCGGTGCGGATTCAGGGGGCGGTGCGGCGAGAAGTAAACTTGGGTTTGGCAGCTGGAGCGAACGGGTGAGCTTAACGACCTTGCCCCCTCTGCCCTGCCCGAGATTTTGTACCGTCCGCAGTGAGAGAGCTTACATCACGCGCGAGGCACCCTGAAAGCGCTTTCCATGACGGGGATTTTGGATTTATACGGGAATGCTGGCGCGCCATGGGTCACCGTCCTCAATGGAGAATTTCGAGGCAAAAGGTAACTCTTGGGTTTGGCGGGTGTCAACGGAAAACGGGCTGGCGTGGTGTTGGTAAATTCCGTTCTACTTGGAACCGAATTGGAACGGATGTAAAATTGCTGACCAAGTTCGAAAATCAGGGCTTAGACCACATGTTACGGATAAGGAGGTAAAGCGAGTATGCGTCTCTCGTATCGAGAGTCAACGGGTGTATTTTGCATGGTGTTGCTGTTGTGCACCAGCCTGTCATGGAGTGCAGATCTACAGAAGGTATCCTGGAAAATCTCCGGTGAACTGGAAGAGGCGTGCTCCTGCGATGCTGCCTGTCCTTGCTGGTGGGATTCAAAGCCGACCAAAATGACATGCGGCGGCGGGGAGACGCTTTTCATCGAAAAAGGCAACTATGGCAATGTGCGACTCGACGGGCTGGCCGTAGGTCTCATAGGTCAAAGTCCGGCTGGCAAAACCATGATGGAATCTTTCGGAAGCTGGAACTTTGCTTACGCCTATATCGATGAGAAGGCCGACGCGGATCAGCGAAAAGCGTTGGAACAGATTGCAATGGCAATTAGCGGCCCGGCCGCCCCCAAGGACAAGATGAAGGTGCGTTATGTCCCTATCACCCGGACGGTAAACGGTAATGAACACCACGTTACCCTCGGTCATTATGGAGAATACTCCGGGCACCTCGTCGAAGGAGGCATGGGCTCCCATTCCAAGATTACCAATCCGACCGGCGCAGACCCGATTCGCAAGGAGTTTTATCAGGGGCGGACGTCGAAGTATGTGTACCACGATGCCGAGCAGAAGTGGGACTGGAAAGATTCCAACTACATGTGGACCAAATTCGAGGTGACCAGCCAAGATTATGAGAATTTCGCTGCTGCCATGTCCCAAAAGATGCAGCAGATGCACAAAAACTAGCGAGAAGAATTCTCCTGCTGGAGCCGGGATCGACAAACTGGCGTCGCACGGTTCCGTGCTTGAACGCCTTCGCCGGGTGCCCCCATCCTTCGGCGAGCTCGAAGGGTAGGGCAACCCCTAGCCGCGACTTCGCCGACCCACGACGGGCTATCCGCCGAAAACGACTAATCGCCCGCGGGGCGCTGGCCGACGCGGTTGGCTTCCATCACCATGGAGGGTGGCGTGACGGTAATCCCATTGATGGTCGTGGTTCCGGGCTCGTAGAAGAGCAGTCCCCTGGCGTGCACGGGCGTCTGATTGTTCAGTCCGCTCAGGTCAGAAACGCCGTAGAACTCCGTATCGGCAAACGTGAACACGGTGATGGCCTGCCCCTTGAACAGCGGTGCGCACGGAACCATGTTGAAGCCGCCCACGAGCGTCCCCGCCGGGGCAGGACCCAAAAGCTGCCCGAACGTTCCGCGCACGGTCTGCGGCCGCAGGGCGACACCATCGGCCGCCAGAGTATTCGGCGTGCCCGTCTGGAAGTTGCCGTAGGCGATCACCGTTTGGCCGACGCCGATGTTGGTTGGGCCGAAAGTCAAGCTGGCTTGATTGATCGCGGGTCGCAGGATTTTGAAGTTGGTTGCTCCACTCAGGTTGACCGTCAAGGGCGAGCGCAGCGGAATGCTGGAACTGACGTCCGGATGCTCTTCGCGCACGAACATAACGAACTGGGTCGTCTGTCCCGGCAGGTCCACCCATATGACGATCCCTTCAAAGGCGGCCCTTCCTTGCCCCTCGACCAACCCTTCAACTTCGACCTCGCGCGCAACGATATTCCCGCTGGTGTCGACCTTGGCGTATACTTCCACGAAGCTTCCCTGAGCGAGGTTGCTCAGGCTGAGCGCCGGCGCGCCTTCAAACTCGGTGTTGCTGGTGACGTTGATGGTGAGTACAGGGCCGAAGCCCGCGCCTCGCTGAAGCGTGAAGCTGCCGATGAAGGCGGAATTGCTGCTCGTCGTCGAAACGCTCTGCACAATCCCGTGCAGGTCATCGAGCCGACCCAATCCGTCCTGCGTCGTGGGTGACATGCGCGAGACCGTCATCACCGGATTCACCTCGCCCGTCACCTGGTTGTTCATGGTCATCACCGAGCGGAACAAGTGGAAGTCGACGAGCAGGCTGGCGGTGCCGTCTTTGGTGATGTCCAAAGCCGGATCGAGGTTGATGGTGACGGTGGCATTCTGAAGCGAGGTGGTAATCGGAATCGGCACAGGCGGAGTCTGCGTCACGTCAATCACCGTCAGTTGCGCCGAGGTTAATGTGAGCGTCATCTGGCTGTAAGTTCCCACCGGTACGCTGGCGAGTTTGAGCACCGTGTTGAAGTCCATGAGCCGCAGGAAGTCCACCGTCATGGTTTGCCCCGCGCCCAGTATCGAAACCGGCGAGCCGCCACCCTGCGGCGTGAGGGTGATTCCGGAAATAGTCACGGTGAACGAATAGACGTTACAAAGCGGCGCGTCCGTACCCATCAGGACGAGCGAACCATTTCCCGCTGGTGTGGATGTCGGCGTAGAAGTGCTGCTGTTCGAACCGCACCCGAACATGGCGAGAACTCCAAGCCCCACCACCAGGCCAAGCGCCAGATATGTTTTTCGCATCGTCATGTCCCTTTTTCCTCGCCAGCTTCGCCCTGTCCCAACAAAAAGCTGGTTTAGAATCTTGTTCTCTCAGAAATCCGCGGCAGGACTTGTGACCCCGACCGCAGCGGGCAAAAGGCGCCGAATTTCTCGCTGCCCGCTCCTCAAGCAGGAGGGGATTAAGAGGCGCCGCATGCGCAAACCTTTTGGGTCTGCAGTTCATGCTGCTTCATGCAACTTCGGACCGCAGACCAGGAAGCAAAGGTCTGCGTCAACCATGATGCAATTCTGTGGCCAACCGGGTTGAGCACGGCCGCAACTTATCTATTGTGCTTTCTTTATGATGCAGGATTCGCCTGGCGGGTAAATTGAGGCCGAGGAAATATTTGTGCGCGCTTTTGGCCACTGCTGACCGTGTTCGGCCACCGGAGGATGTAAGTTCTTCCACTACCGCCGAGACTTGCGACGCGGCTCCCGGGGTCGTAACCCCGAAATTGAGTAGCTGGCCAGTGGCCGTTTATGCGGGGGCGATTTCCGACCGCCGCGTTTGATCCTCAAACACTTATGACGATCGGAAACCGGCGCCGCACCCCAAATCCACTGCTTCCTGAGTGTGTCGGTGGGCCTCTGTGGCCCTCCCCGTGCTGCCTGAAGCGTGGACGTGAACGGGAGGCAACGTATGAAGCCAGTTAGACGGATTGCAGTCTTCGGGTCGGTGCTGCTGGTGCTGGCGAGCATGACGACATTCGCCAAAGACCACGACCGCGACGAGCACGGTCACGGTCATGGCAAACATAAGGGAAACTCTGAGGTCGAGTTTCGCTATTCGGATCGCGACCATGAGGCACTGCGCGGCTGGTACAAGGGGCACCGCGGCGATATTCCCCCAGGGTTGGCCAAACGGGACGAGTTGCCCCCTGGCCTGGAGAAACAGCTTGTCCGGCGGGGCACGCTTCCGCCGGGCCTGAGGAAGAAAATGTATGATTGCCCACCCGAGGTCGTGCGCTTCCTGCCCCCGCCTCCGCCCGACTGCAGGCACGTCTTCATCGGGGGCCACATCGTTCTGGTCAATCGCCGCACTAACGTGGTTCTCGACTTCTTCCGCTTCTAGTGCGCGTTTCCAAGCGCGACCGCCCGATCGCGGTTCCGGCCCTCGTCCTCTGGGAGAGGGTGTCCGCCAGCCGACGAACTGATAAGGGGTGGCCGGGTTCGCGCCAGCTTGCGTCGCGGCGGGGGAAAGGGTATTCTCAGCCCTCGTGCGACGTGACCGCCGAAAAAGCCGATCCAGTGTCTGCCTTCTCTCTTCTCATCCCCTTGTGCTGGCCGAGTTCGAGCGCCTGCTCTCGCCTGTCGGCTTCCGGGTCCAGTCGCGCCAACTGGAGCCGGGGAGCGCACTAAGCGGCAAGCGTTATGCCTTCCCTCGCGCTCCGCTCTATGTAATTGACGCTCATCCCTCGCGACAGGCCGCCGAAGTCGTGATTGGCTGGATTGCGAGCCGCGCGCCGAATTCACGTCAAGTGGTGATCGCGCAGAGGTTCACCGAAGCCAATGCCTTTCCGCTGCTGCGCCTGGGCACGAAAGGTCTGCTCACCTACGCCGAAGCCACGGGCCAACTCCCCGACGCTCTTCACACCGTCGCGCATGGCGGGTTCTGGGTGCCACGCCGGCTGCTCGCCCGGTTCGTGGATTCCGTCCTCAAGGTCATTCGCAAGCGGGGAATGCCCAAGAGTCCCGCGGACCTGAGCCCGCGCGAGCGCGAAGCCCTCGATGCGCTTCTTGAAAACCTCTCCAACAAGGAAATCGCCAGTCGGCTGCACATCTCCGAGCGCACGGCCAAGTTC
>JACQNR010000412.1 GCA_016202975.1 Acidobacteriota bacterium | reverse complement strand
TGCCGGACATCGGGTCCAGCATGAGGCTGTCGGCAGAAGTAAGAGGCAATTGGGCGGCCATATCGATCACCGATGGACAACACACCTACACGTCAGAGATTGTGCGCGTGAGCAATACGACCGCCGGAACCGCCGGGCTCATGCATACAGACGACGGTGCGACGCAGACTTTTAGCAACTTCGAGCTGCGGAGGAGCCCAGAGCTGGTCACCGATGAACACTTGGAGAGAAAGCTCTATGACGCGCGTGGCGTTTATCGCGGTGAGATGAAGGGCTCCAGACAGGAAATTTACGATGCCTTTATGGGAGTCTCCTCATGGGACGAGTTCGGAAGGGAAAAGATCATTCTCCTGGATGCATACAGGCCAGAAAGATCTCCATATCCTCGAGACTGGGTTCTGGTACTTGAAAAGCAGAGGTGAGCGACCAGGAATTCTTCCCGTCTACCGGGACGAGCATTCGAATGTCTATATGGACATGGGCAGATTGTCACATGAATGGAGGGAGCACGATGTTAAATCGCAATGACTCTGATTATGTGTATCGAGCGATGTGCAAATTTCGCAAGAGCCTTCTAATGACCGAGATGCTTCTCTTCGGAGTAATCCTTCTCGGGCCGTTACTTCCGACTGCCGCGGCGGAACCGCTTGCGGACCAGGCTGCAGAAAGCCAGCAAGCGTTGCCAACGAAATCCCAAGACCCCGCGGTTGATGCACAGGGTGCGAACGCCACGATCGATTTGGATGGAACGGTTCATCTGCCTCCCGTAAGTATTCCCTTTTCATCGCTGGCGAGCGAGGAAGCAAAGAAGAACTTCCTGGACTTTGTGCACGGCTTTGCCTCTTTGTCTGGAGGGGAAGGCAAAGACATCAATGCGAGGCGGAAACGGCTGGATGATCTCTTGATGCGCCCAGGAGTTGAGAAGCTGCGCGCTGTTTTTCCGGTCGCCATCAAGCCCGAGAAGATCTGCGGGGTTCAGACCGATGTCATCGAGCCGGCGGGCGGCATTGCAAAGAAAAACAGGAGACGGGTCCTGATCAATCTGCACGGAGGCGGTTTCGAAGTGGCGGCGGGACTTGGCGGGCAGATGGAATCCATTCCCATTGCCGCCCTTGGCGCGATTAAGGTGATTAGCGTTGATTATCGAGAAGGTCCCGAATATCGGTTTCCGGCGGCCAGCGAGGATGTGGCTGCGGTCTACAAAGAGTTGCTGAAAAGCTACACAGCCAAAAACATCGGGATTTACGGCTGCTCTGCGGGTGGCATGTTGACGGCGGAATCGGTAGCTTGGTTTCAGGCACATCAACTCCCGCCGCCGGGGGCCGTCGGCATGTTCGGCGCGGGCGCCCTGGTGGACAAATTTGGGGACAGCGCTTACATCAGTTCTGCGCTGATGGGATCACCAATGCCGAGTAAGCACCCCAGTGACATGAAAAAGACTAGCCCTTATTTCTCGGCCGACGACCTGGATCTGCAAGATCCCCTGGTAGCGCCTGTCTATTCTCCATCCACGTTAGCGAAATTTCCGCCTTCTCTGCTTATTAGTGGCACGCGCGACGGCCTCTTGAGTCCGGTTGTTTACACCCACGCACAGTTGGTGAAGGCCGGAGTGAAAGCAGACCTCCATGTTTGGGAAGGGACTCCTCATTGCTCCTATGCTCAGCCCGTGGTGGATCCGAACACGCCGGAAACCAGGGAGGCTTGGGATGTGATCGTGAAGTTTTTCGATCAGAATCTTGGCAAGTAAATCGAGTTGAGGCGCAAGGCGAGGTTACGAGCGGACCATGGAACGGTTAAGGGGCAAGGTGGTTTTGTGGAGCGTCGCGCGTGCAGCTTGGGGGCGCATTTCCGCCAAATTCCTGGGCCTTCTGATCGACCAACATAAGAAAACCAGTCAGCTCTGGGAGAAATAAAATGTGGTCGACGGCAGCTTGATTCTCCCCAACGCCCGCTATGGCAACCTTCCCTATCACAGCTTCACGGCTACCGCCCCAGTCCTTCATGAGCGGCGCGTCTTCCAGAATCGAGCACTCCAGACGGCTTAGATGCGAGTCGATCAAAGGGTTAGCGATGGCCTCAGCCAGAGTTCGTTTTCGCCGGTGCCGTGAAAGCGATGCATGCGGTTCAGGAAAAGCGTAACTGGGCGTACAGAACTTCATTTCTCGTGCAAAGTCAATTTGCAGCCTCGCGTAACGACAATTTGAACGGGAGGAAATGTAATCCAATGAGAAGCAATTCCATAAGGATTTTGGGGGTTGCCATCGTTACGATCTATCTTCTACTTGCTGCAACCGCCAACGCCGCCGATGATTTGACCAAACCGATCCGCGTCAGCCCGGATGGGCATTTTCTCGTGCAGCCCGATGGCCAGCCTTTCTTCTGGCTCGGCGATACGGCATGGGCGATTTTCGTACGTTCGACCAGGGAAGAAGCGGATGGGTATTTGAAAGATCGGGCCCACATGGGCTTCACTGTCATCCAGGCGGTGGCCATAGGTGGAACCGCCAATCCCATGCTCGGGGGTCCCAACCGCTTTGACGCGTTTCCGCTGATCGATAGTGATCCTGCGCTTCCCAATCCAAAATACTTCGAGCATGTCGATTGGGTGGTGAACCGCGCCGCGCAGTATGGCTTGCGCATTGCCATGTTGCCGGTTTGGGGCGACGCGGTCACGGGCGGCTATGGAGAGGGTGGGCCGCAGGTGAAATTTAATTCGAAAGAGGCGCAAGCCTATGGCCGATGGCTTGCCGCTCGCTATCGCCACAAAGGCATTATCTGGGTCTTGGGCGGCGATCTCACTCCACTATGGAAAAAAGATTTTGGGAACGAGATAGGAAACGGAGACATCGGCGTCACCGACTACCGACCGGTATTCGATGCGATGGCCCAAGGCATCACAGAAGGCGATGGCGATAATCCCTTCATCACTTATCACCCCGCATGCTGCAGTTGGTCCGGGACCGCGCACCCTAGAACGTCACTGTACTTCCACGACCGCGATTGGCTTGACATGAACATGCTTCAATCCAGTCATTTCCTGCGCCCGGAATGTTTTCTCGGCATGACGGGTATGGGCTTTGCATGGAACGCGACTTTCAACTACGAACCGATTTCCGACGAATATCACTCCAAGCCAACGCGACCCGTCATCGACGGCGAAGCGCGGTACGAGAATTTGCCGTCCGATACTCAAGGCTGGGGGCCCAATGCAAAAAGCATCGGTTTTTGGGCGGCGTACGATAGCCGCAATGCCGCTTACCATTCGGTCTTTGCCGGAGCTGCTGGCTATACATACGGCAACAACAGTGTTTTTCAGTTTCTAAACCCTGAAATACAGAAACCGCTGTTCGACGCCAAGAAGTCGTGGAAGTCGGAGCTGGACACACCCGGCGCCCAACAGATGCGTCATGTGAAAACCCTAATGCTCTCGCGGCCTTATTTCACGCACATCCCGGATCAGAGCATCATTGTCGGCGATGCGGGCGAAGGGACGGGCCACATCGGCGCTACTCGTGACAAGGACGGCAGCTACGCGAAGTTTTACCTGCCACACGGACAACCCATCACCGTGGACATGTCAAAGATTGCCGGGCTCCATGCCGTCGCCTGGTGGTTCAATCCGCGCAGCGGCACGGCGCAACGGGTCGAGGGCAGATTTCCGACGACGGGAACCGCGACTTTCAATCCCCCCTCAAGGGGGGCGGAAAGCGACTGGGTGTTGGTTGTCGACGATGAGAGCAAGGGCTTCGGCGCGCCCGGCGCGAAACTCTGAGGCGAACCAAGGTGTCTAAGATCGATCGTCCCAAAACCGCCAGTTACGACAAGAGCGAGAGGAGATGTAATTCCATGAGAAACAAAGCAATGAGGAGTTTGATATTTGGTATCGTTGCAACGTGTTTTATGCTTGCCACTACCGCCAACGCCGCCGATGATTTGACTAAACCGATCCGCGTCAGCCCAGACGGGCACTTTCTCGTGCAACCGGATGGTGAACCTTTCTTCTGGCTTGGCGATACAGGATGGGCGATTTTTGAGCGTCTCACTCGGGAGGAAACGGACGAGTATCTCAAGGATCGGGCCAACAAAGGCTTTACGGTTATTCAGGCGGTGGCCATCGGCGGGCCGTTTGATCGTCTCGATGTCCCGAACCGCTATGGCGAACTGGCGCTGATCGAAAAAGACCCCACGCGCCCCAATCCCAGGTATTTTGAGCATATCGACTGGGTCGTAAATCGTGCCGCGCATTATGGATTGCGCATTGCCATGCTGCCGGTCTGGGGCGCCTCCGTCATCGGCGGCTATCTCGACGACGGCACGCAGAAGATATTCAATCCGAGCAATGCGGATGTCTATGGCCGCTGGCTTGGCACACGCTACCGTAACAAAGGAATCATTTGGATCCTCGGCGGTGATACCAATCCGGTGGGGGTCGTTGCAACTATCAGTGGGGGTAAACGGATAAAGCCAGCGGATTTAATTATCACCGATTACCGCCCCGTATATGACGCGATGGCCGGAGGCATCATCGCTGGTGATGGCCGTACGCCCTTCATCAGCTATCACATAACATGCTGCAGCTGGTCCGGCACGGCGCAGCCGCGTACGTCACTTTATCTGGGCGATCGCACTTGGCTAACGATGAACATGCTTCAGTCCAGCCATTCCGGTGATCCGAAAGTCAGTAGTCAGTGGACTGGCGTCAGTTTCGTGTGGAACGGGACCTTCAACTACGAGCCCATTAGGGATGAGTATGATTCAATACCCACGCGTCCGGTCGTGGATGGCGAGCCGCGTTATGAAGGCATACCGGTTGGCGTCAGATATGACCCCGCCAAAGGATATTGGACGGCCTATGACGCTAGGAATGCCGCTTATCATGCTCTGTTCGCAGGTGCGGCCGGACATACATTCGGAAACCTAGCTGTCCATCTCTCCTATGATCCCGCCCGCCATAGCAGTCCCCAACTCGAAGAATTTTATCCGGGATTGAAACACTGGCGGGAAGAACTCAATTCGCTCGGTGCCCAGCAAATGCGTCATGTGAAAGCGCTGATGCTCTCGCGGCCTTACTTCACGCGCATTCCGGATCAGAGCGTCATCGTCGGCGACGCGGACGAAGGGACAGGCCACATCGGCGCTACTCGTGACAAGGACGGCAGCTACGCGATGTTTTACCTGCCACACGCACAACCCATCACTGTGGACATGTCAAAGATTGCCGGGCTCCATGCCGTCGCCTGGTGGTTCAATCCGCGCAGCGGCGCGGCGCAACGGGTCGTGGGCAGATTACCGACGACGGGGACCGCGACTTTCAATCCCCCCTCAAGCGGGGCGGAAAACGACTGGGTGTTGGTTGTCGACGATGAGAGCAAGGC
>JACQNR010000399.1 GCA_016202975.1 Acidobacteriota bacterium | reverse complement strand
GCAGCGTGCCCCCGCTCGTTTCCATCGCCTCGTAAGCGTTCATGAAGAGGTTGGTGAAGACCTGCTCGCACAGTTCCGCATCCAGTGGAATGGGGGGAAGGTCATCGGCATAGTGCCGCTCCACCACCACCCGGGCGTCCGGCCATCGGTCGTGAACGCGCTTGAGGGCGCGATCGACGAGAGGGGCAAGCGGCTCCAGCTTCATGTGAAGCTCAGAGGGCCGGGCGAAATTCAGAAAGCGGGTGATCAGCGTGTTCAGTCGGTTGACTTCGCCCGAAATATTTTCTGCCAGCTCCGCCGTCAGACCGTCGCCGCTCGCGGTGCGCTTGGCCAGCATTTCCGACGACCCCTTGATAATAGCCAGCGGGTTGCGCAACTCGTGGGCCAGTCCGCCGGAGAGCTGACCCAGCGCGGCTAGGCGCTCGGACCGGCGTTTTTCCTCCTGCGCTCGTGCGAGCTGCCGGTTGGTTTCCTCGAGAGTCTCGGCCAAAGCGCGATAGCGCTGCGCCTGCTGGCGGCTTTCCAGGACAAACCGGTTGATGACGATGGCGGCGAGGAAGAAGAACAGATTGCGGATGGCCAGTTCCGTCGCCCCGTCCGTCGTCAGCCGGTAAACCTGGAGGGCCGGCATCAGGAACGCCAGGTACGCCGCCGAGGTCAGGGCCGTCCACAGCAGAGTTTGCACAGCGCCGAAAAACATCGCCGCGCTGACGACCGGCAGGAAATAGATGAGGTAGTAGCTCGATTCGATGCCCCCCGTACAGTTGACTACGGCCGAAGCGAGCACAATCTTAATGACCACACTGTAGGCCGGGCCGCGCCTGGGGACAGCCCAGACGAAGCGGTGTTCGAAGATCTGAAACAGCCCGAGCGCCAGCAGCGTGATCTGCTTATGGACCTCAAAGCGCGGTTGGAGCAGCGCCAGCCCGGTCAGAAAAGCCAGCCAGACGAGGTCAACCCAGCTTAGCTTGCGGCGGTCGGAGTCAGGCACCATTGCCATTTCAAGATCAATTTAGCACGGGCGCAAATGGATTTTGGATTTTAGATTTTGGATTGAGGGACAAAAAAGAACAGTGCGGGTGGGGGCAACCTGCAATCAATTTCAACCTCCATTTTCGCGGGCTCGGCAAACCTGTGATTGATAGAGTCGAAGCGGCCGCCGGTTTTCTTAATCCAAAATCCAAAATCTAAAATCCAAAATTACTTGCGGCGATTCAGCGCGGGGAGCATTTCCGGCTCTTGGTCGACTCCCAGTGCGTCGGCAATGCGGTTGATGTAGTTGAAGTAGGCTATCACCTGGACCGCGTCGAGAATGTCGCGGTCGCTCAAACCGTGTTTGCGCAAAGCCGCAAGGTCGCCTGGCCGGACGGACGACGGCTTGCGCGTCGCCTTCACGGCGAAATTCGCCAGTGTCTTCTGGCGCGGCGTCAGGCGGGCGCGCCGGTAATCGCGCTTGACCTGCTGCGCCAGCTTTGCGTCCCCTGATTCGACACGGAGATCCTCCCCGTGAGCTTCCACTCAATAGAAGCAGTCGTTCGCCCAGGAGACGACGGTCCCCAGCATCTCGCGCTCCACCCGCGTCAGCCCCGACGGCCCGTACATCGATGCGAGATATAGATGCATCGAGGCCTTGAGGGTCTCCGCGTTCAAACTCTGGATGCGCAGGATGTTAAAAACTTTGCCGGCGCGCCGAACTGCCTTATCGAACTCAGCCTTCAGTTTTCCCTCCGCCTTTTCGGGCGGAATCATTTCGATCCAGGCCATGCAGGTTATTGTAGCGGCGATGTCGTCATCACTGGCTGTAATTCATTCCGGTGGCGATGAGGGCACCGCCGCTACAGCTGTGGTCCTGCCGTGCTTCCGGCCCTCTCCCGGCAGGGAGAGGGTGTCCCGACTTGTCGGGACGGGTGAGAGGTCCCACGGCAGTGGGCCAGTCCCCGATTCTGCAGTGGCGGTCATAGATTGCCGCTACAGTGGCGGGATAAACCCGCCGCTGCTTGGCTGCGCGCTTTGGAATGCGGCGCCTTGGTGCCGCTTTCTGCTGGCCAAGCTCTGCTTCGCCAGCAACGCGCGGAGGAGAACCCGCGCCCTCGAAAGCGGGAGCAAGCTCCCGCACTCTAAAGGGCGGCCGTAAAGGCCTCCCCTACGCCAGTTTTTGCGCGATCTGCTCGTCCAGAATCTCGCGGACGGTGAGGGGAACGATCACGGAGTGCTCGCGCTTGAAGAAGGCGCTGATTTCGGTCAGCGCGTCGTGAGAGAAGTCGAAGCCGACGAAGAACCCCTTTTTGCGCTTGGTTCTGCGCATGGCCGTCTCGAACATATCCACGTCGGGGCGGCCCACCTTTTCCTGCTGCTTCGCCTGTATGGGATACCACTCGTCCATGAAGTCGCGCCGACGGGGCCCCGCAGTTCGAGCACCAATACAGCGGGTTTTGCCCGCTCCACATAGTTTGAAAACTTCCGCAGGACATCTTTGTAAGTGCCTGAATCACTAAACATCACTTCTTAAACAGGTTTTCGAACGCGGCGCGGGCGTCGAGGGGGCGGGAGGAAGACGTTTCGCGCTCGACGGTGGAGCGAATCAGGAAGAACTGGCAGTCGTTGTGGGCGTCCTTGCGGGGGATGCGTGCGGTGATGGGTTGCGAGCATTCGAAGCGCGCCGAGGTATCAAAGTAGGTGCACATCTTGCAGCTATGCAACTCCAGGCCGCACTTCAAACACTTGCCTCTCACATCGAGGCCGGGCGGGAGGAGGGCGGCGCAGGAGGAGCAGCGCACCACCTCGCGCTTGCCCATCAGGTTGGGCGTGCGAGGGCCCATACGCTCGGCGCGCGGCCCCTGCTGCGGTCGCTTTTCGCGAGGCTCGCGGCCGCCGCCCGAGTCCTGATAACCGCGCTGACGGTATTTACGGTCGCTCATAATAAGATTTCCGAGTTTCGGCAAGAATTGAATTATCGGCTTGAATCGGAAGCACGTCCATCATACGACACGCGGACGGGAAAAGCTATCTCTACCGTAATAGTCGGAAGTCAGATGCCAGGAGCCAGCGAAATTCAGCCCACAGGCTGGATGCCCACTGTCGGCTGCTGTTCTTGCGACGAAAGCCGGCCTGAATGAAAATCGGCGCCACATTAAGTGCGGGAAGTCAGGTGCCTTTCCTCAATTGCGTGACGTCGCCGACAGGATTCGGTGACTGGGACGGAAGCTGCAGGCGGCGCAGCAGGGCGAGGAATCGCGGGTGCGACCGCAGCGGGTCCCATAGCGGGTCCTCGAGCTGAAACATCCAGCTATCGTACTCATCGTAGGCTTTGTCGAGCCAGTCAAGTGCCGCTTCGTTCTCCCCCAGGAGGCAGTAGACCACGGCAAAGTCTCCCGGCGCGACGCGGCGCGACTTCGCCTGCTGATTCATGAAGGCCAGCGCCCAGCGCAGTGTGCCTTTCATGCCGCCTTTCCGGAAAGCTACCTCGACCGACTTGGAGACTTCTGGACCCGCCCCACGAATGACAAGCGACTCCTGGTAAGTCTTGAGAGCCTCTTCGTGCTTGCCCGTCAGGAAATAGGCCCGCACGAGGGCGATGTGGGTGAGGACGTCCGTGGGGTGAACCTCCAGAGTACTCTGGAACTGGCGAATGGCCTCATCGAACCGGCGGGCCATGTAGAGCGCCCGGCCCAGTTCGCGGCTCTCATCCACGGCGAGAGGGCTCAGCTCCACGGCTTTCCGCGCCTGATCGATAGCCTCATCGTGCCGCCCCATGAGCGACAAGTACCAGGCGTATCGAACGCGCGGCTGGGAGAGTCCCGGGTTGAGCTCGATGGCTCGCAGGAACTCGCGTTCCGCGCCCGGCCAGTCGCGGTCGTAGGTCATCTTGAGCCCGGCAAGAGCAGCCCGCGTCTCAGCCAGCGAGTCGTCCAACTCCAGAGCCCGCAGCGCCGCGGCACGAGCCTTGGGGAGGACTTCCGCCGGCGGTTGGAGATTCCAATTGCCCATGTGCATGAATAACCAGCAAAGCGCGGCGTAGGTCGGCGCGTAGGTTGGATCCTTCGCGGCCGATTCCTGCAAATACTGATGGGCTTTCGGCAATCCCTGGGGTGCCCGCTGCAGGAAGTACAATCCCTTGAGATAGAGTTCGTGCGCCTCGGGATTGACCGTCTGGGTCCTCGCGAGGCGTTTCTCCTCCTCCGGTGTAACGGTAATGCGAATCTCGCGGGCGATGGCCCGTGCCACCTCGCTCTGCAGGCTCAAGACATCGCGCAATTCGCGGTTATAGCTCTGCGCCCAGAGGTGCCTGTCGCTTTCGGCATGAATCAATTGGGCGGTGATCTCCACCCGGCCTTCCGAACGGCGCACCGAGCCCTCGACCACGGCATCCACGTTCAAGCGCTCGGAAATTTCCGCCACTCCGCCCGGCGGATGCTTTCCTTTGAACTGCATCACCGACGTTCGCGAGATCACTCGCAAGGCGCGAATCTGGCTGAGCTCGGCGATCAGGGCTTCCGTCATGCCGTCCGCGAAGTATTCCTGTTCGGGGTCGGCGGAAAGGTTGTCGAGCGGCAGGACGGCGAGCGACTCAATCTTCGCTGTTCCCGCGCCGCCTGAGAATTTCTCGCGCCAGCCGCCGAAATAGGCCGCGGCCAAGGCGGCGGATAGGATCACCAGGGCCCCGACCACGGCGAGGGGCCATCGGAGGGGGCCTCGCGCCGACGCAGCCTGAGTGCCGCGCGGCGCGCTGGAGCGCAACCCCAAGTCATCTTTCAGGCGGAGGAGGTCATTGCGGATCTCGGCTGCGCTTTGGTAGCGGCTCTCGCGGTCCTTGGCGAGAGCGCGTTGAATGATGCGGACGAGTTCCGCCGGCGCCTGCGGGTTCAGTTGAAGCACGTCCGGCGGCTGGCGGTTCAAAATGGAGTCAATGATCAGGACGGAGTTGGCCTCCTTAAATGCTCTGCGGCCCGTCGCCATTTCATAAAGGACCGCCCCGAAGCTGAACAGATCGGTCCGCGTGTCGAGCGTTTCCCCCCGCACCTGCTCCGGCGACATATAGGAAATCGTCCCGAGCGGCGTTCCCGGCTCCGTGAGCGGCCCGCGCCGGGTCGAATTCCGCTGCGAAAAAGTTGAGCTGATTTCCTGGTCGCGGTCTTCGGCGAGCTTGGCGAGCCCGAAATCCAGCACTTTGGGTTGCCCGCGCTTAGTAACGAAAATATTCGCGGGCTTGATGTCCCGGTGGATGATCCCCTCGGAATGCGCCGCCTCGAGCGCATCGGCGATCTGAATAGCAAGGTCCAGAAGTTCCTTGGTCTGGAACGGTCCCTGGGCTCCGGTTGCCGTCGACGCGGAATCCGGTGCGGCCGCGATCCGCTCGTGCAGTGTCTGACCTTCCAGAAGTTCCATCACGATGTAGGAGCGGTCGTGGTGCTCGCCGATGTCGTAGATGGTGCAGATATTGGGATGGTTCAGGGCGGCAGCGGCGCGGGCCTCGCGCTCGAATCGCGCGCGCGATTCGGGGGCATGCCCAACCTCGACAGGAAGCAGCTTGATGGCGACGGCGCGGCCCAGGCGCGTGTCTTCGGCCCGAAAGAGCACGCCCATGCCGCCCTCGCCGAGCAGGGAGCGCACGCGGTAGGGGCCAAGCAAATCGCCGTCGGAAGGAAGCACCGGCGTAGGACGAGCCTCCCTGGCCGCAGCTTTCTGCGGCGCCGCGTGGAGAGGCGTTCCCAGGAATTCACCTACGGCCGAAAGAAACACCGGCCAGGCCGGCTCCGTTTCGAGCAGAAGATGGTTCTTGCTCATGAGGGGGATGAATTTTGCACCTGGGATGTTGGAGGCGATGAAGCGGCCGCATTCGAAGGGGATCGAGGCTTCTTCGACACTGTGCAGGACGAGCGTCGGAACCTTGATTTTTGGGAGGCGGTTGGCCACATCCACCAGCCCCGCCTCTTTCATGATCCGTTCCGCATTTACAGGCGACGTGGTGATGCGCTGTAGTTCGTTGAACCAGTGCATCTGTTCCGGGGTGGCTTCGGGCACGAATAGACTTGTGAATACCTGGCGGAACGCCGGGTTGTCCTGCCCCCAGCCCTCCCGCACCAGCGTCATGAGAGCTTCGCGCTTCTGCCGCTCCGAAGAAGGCGGGCGGCGCGCGTAGCCTTGCGCGTAGGCGCCGTAAAGGATCAGGTGGCTGACCCGTTCCGGATGCCGCACCGCGTACTCGATGGCGACGGAGCCGCCGCGCGAAATCCCCAGCAGGGCGAACCGCTCCACCCCTGCCGCATCCACCACGGCTTCCAGGTCGCGCACCCAAGAATCAAAGGAAATGTCTTCGACGTCCCAGTCGGAAAGGCCGTTCCCGCGCTCGTCGTAGCGGATGAGGCGATGATGGGAGCAGAGTTCGCGAATCCAGTGTCGCCAGATGGGGCTGTCCCACTCGTATTCCAGGTGGGTGAGCCAGTTGGAAGCCTTGATGATGGGCGGTCCCTCGCCGCAGGCGGCGTAGGCGATGCGGACCCCATCAGTCGCTTTGCAGAAACGGATTTCCTGCTTCATCACTCCGCGTCAATGCTCTTGGCGGCCGCAAGCAAGCCGCGCACGATGCACAATCCTTTCGTTCAAATATGAATGAAGCGGACCCTATGGGTTCATCTTAGGCTTCAGCCTTCCCTGAGGCAAGCCGTTTCCGCCGGGTGCCTTGACAATGGGTGGGGTTGATTAGCCCAGAAGAATGAAGGCCGGCCGAGATCACGCAGGAATCGGCCGGCCGCAGATTAACGGGCTTCCAGTTGTTCCAGGGCCCGGATGTAGTCGATGACGGCTTCGCTCCAGCCCTCGGTGTGCGTCCCAGTGTCAGAATGTTCAGTCGAGCCATTACTGTTCTCCTTCATTGCGAATAGCCCGTCCACGCCGGCTTCCCGCCGCCGCGACGGACCACCCTCACCCCGAGGGAGAGGGCAGGTAGACGGGAAAACGGGCAGATCCTGCGGAATTGCGGTGACAATTACTGGGGGAACACAAGTGTCCGGGCTGGGTCCCAACTGACAAGACCTTTGCTTCCCCGGCGTATTCCCTCAATCTGCGTTTCGGGAACGTTCACCCTGCGGACGACGAGACGCTCGCCCGTCGCGAGTTGAATGACCCAACGCTCGCTTCCACCTTCATAATGGCTTTCAACGACTTCACCCTCGAATTGATTGCAGGCGGCAGGATTCGTTGGATGCCCCGCCAGCCGAAGGGCTTCCGGACGCACCGCCAATATTGCCGCGGAGCCTTCGGCCAGGCCGCCCGAGTTTGACGCCCAGAGTGAAAGGCTCGACTTTGTCTCAAACCTGAACGCGGAGTTTTCCTTCCCAGCCAGTTTGGCTTCAAAGAAGTTTTCCACGCCCATAAAATCGGCGACGAAGCGCGTGCGGGGTCGCGCGTAGATTTCCTCGGCGGGCCCGACTTGCTCCAGCCGGCCACGGTTGAGCACGGCGACACGGTCCGCCATCACCAAGGCTTCTTCCTGGTCGTGCGTCACGAAGATGAAGGTGATCTTCAATCGCTCGTGCAGCCGCTTCAGCTCGACCTGCATCTGGCGCCGCAATTTCTCGTCGAGTGCGCCGAGCGGCTCGTCGAGCAGCAGCACCGCCGGTTCGAGCACCACGGCGCGCGCCAGCGCCACCCGCTGCTTTTCGCCGCCGCTCAGCTGATTCGGGTCGCGTTCTGCTTTCCCGGGCAAGTCCACCACTTCGAGCACCGACTTGACGCGCTGACGCAGATCGGCGCGCGGCGCCTTTTTCTGCTGCAGACCGAAGGAAACGTTTTCGAAGACGGTCAGGTGCGGGAAGAGCGCGTAGTGCTGAAAGACGGTGTTGACGTTGCGTTGGTAGGGAGGCAGGGCGGAAGCATCCCGTCCCTCAATGAAGATTTGCCCGGCCTGCGGCTGATCGAACCCGGCGACGAGCCGCAGGATGGTGGTCTTGCCGCTGCCACTCGGGCCAAGCAGTGTCAAGAACTCCCCGCCGCGGACCTCGAGGGAGAAATTCTCAAGCGCCGTGTGCCCGGCGTAGCTCTTGGAGACGCCACGCAGTTCGACGATGGGAGCCGAGACGTGCTCCGGCAATGCCGATGCTCCTGGTGACGGTTTTGAGGTTATTTCTTTTCCGCGCCCAGCGAACGGACGTGTGCGACGACCGCCTTGATTTCGCCCTCACTCAGCTTGCTGCCGAAGGCCTGCATGGGGGTTCCTTTTTTCCCGTTCTTGACGGTCTCATTGATCTCTGCGTCGCTGATCGACTTCTGCCATTCGGAGGAAGTGAAGTTCGGGGTCTTGTTGGCCGAGAACCCTTTGCCCTCCGGACCGTGACACATCGAGCAGCGCTTCTTGAACACCGCGGCGCCGTCCACGGCTTCCGTCTGGTCCTGCGCGAGGGCGCTGGCGATAAAAAGTACGAGTGCGAGACTAAGGCCCAAAATAATCCGCACGTGCGATTCGGTCACCATGTAAACGTCCAATCCTCCTCCCCGATACCAGGGGTTCCTGTGGGATGCTCGGCGCGCAAGATAAGTTTGCTTGCGGCCCACCGGCCCCGTCCCGTTTGATTGGTCCGAGTTTCACCATT
>JACQNR010000387.1 GCA_016202975.1 Acidobacteriota bacterium | reverse complement strand
GCCACAAGCCGCGCTAGGCCTTGCGGCCGTCCTGGTGGGGGCCGCGTTGGCGGCGGCATTGCTGAACCTGCATGACGGCGTTCGCCGCAAGATGACCCAGGAATTTCGCGCCTATGGTGCCAACGCCATCGTTTCGCCGCGAGGCGACGCATCCGGTCCGTCACGGTCGTCGCTTGTGGGGGACGATATTTTGACCGGACTCGCCGAATGGAGGGATCACACTCCGGGCGCGGCGTTGGCGCCGTTGCTCCACGTGGTGATGCGTCTCCGTCCGTCGCATATCGATGAACGGCTTCCGGAATTCCAGAATGTGGTTGTGGTGGGAACAGATTTCCAGGCGATTCGCGCGTTATACCCGAACTGGCGGCTTGGGCCCGAAGGTGTGCAAAGTGCTGTGTCCCCGCAAAAAGGCGAGTGTGTCGTGGGCACACGCGTTGCTTCACAGCTGCGCCTCGCTGCAGGCAGCGAGATCTCCGTCGAGCCCGCGGAAGCCGCGGAAGGAACCGCCACGGCGCTGCAATGCCGAATCTCGGGAATTCTATCCGCCGGCGCGGCGGAAGACGATCAGGTGTTTGTACCGCTTGCCGCGTTGCAGCAAGCGACGGCGCTCGAGGGCAGGCAGAGCGTCGTGGAACTTTTGATCCCCGGTGAAGCTGCGGATGTCGAGCGAACGGTTGCGGAGCTGGGGGGGCGTTTTCCGTCGATCAGCGTGCGTCCGGTGCGGGCGATCGTCGAATCGCAAGGTCGCGTCCTTGGGACGATACGCTGGCTGCTCGTGACGCTCACCGCGCTGATCGTGGCAATCGTCGCCCTGTGTGTGATGGCCACGATGACGGCCATCGTGCTGGAGCGCAAGAAAGACGTCGCCATCATGAAGGCACTGGGTGCGACGGACCGCCTCATCATGCGCCTTTTCTTGTGTGAGGGCGCGGGACTGGGACTGGTCGGAGGGGTTGCGGGATTCGGGCTGGGCATAATTCTCGCCCGCGAGCTGGGCCTCAAGCTTTTCGGCGTGACACTCGATCCAACTTGGTGGACGCTACCTCTGATCGGTTTCGGAAGTGTTGGCATTGCGGTGCTGGCGACAGCGTTCCCTGTCCGCATGGCTCGGTCGGTGCGACCTGCGACGACATTGAAGGGAGTATAGAGGGTTGGCATTCATTGAAGCTCAAGGGCTCACGCGGAAGTACAACAGTTCGGTCTTTGCACTGAACGATGTCACTTTTTCCGTGGAGAAGGGTGAATGGCTCGCCGTGATGGGCCCGTCGGGTTCGGGCAAGAGCACCCTGCTCAACGTCCTCGGTTGTCTGGACGCGCCGAGCGCGGGTAACGCCCGCGTGGAGGGCATTGACCTGGCCCAACTTCGGGGCGACGCTCTGGCGCGCTTCCGCGCCGAGAAAATCGGATTTGTCTTCCAGCAGTTTCACCTCGTGCCCTACCTGACCGCGGTTGAGAACGTGATGCTGGCGCAGTATTTCCACAGCCTCGCCGACGAGCAGGAGGCCGCCGACGCCCTCCGCCGCGTCGGACTCGGCGACCGTCTGCAGCACCTCCCCTCGGAGCTTTCCGGCGGCGAGCAGCAGAGAGTCTGCGTGGCGCGCGCGCTGATCAATCAGCCGAACCTGATTCTTGCCGACGAGCCGACGGGCAATCTCGACGAAGTGAACGAAACCATCGTGATGGGCCTCTTCACGGAGCTGCACCGCGAAGGCCACACCATTCTCATGGTTACACACGACCCGGAAATCGGCCGCATGGCGGAGCGCCGGATTGAGCTCCACCACGGACGGTTGACCGACGTTTCCGTGTTCCCCGCGGGCGAGGAAGAACTGATCGACAACCTTCTCAAGGCGGTTTGGCATGCCTACGAGGATTTCCCCGGAGATCCGATCGTGGCGGACAAGTTTCCCGAGTTCATCAGGAATCGCGCCACGTTCCAGCTCATGGCGCAGGAGGAACTGGTTCGCAACGAGAGCGGCATGCTGGCGATGAGCCCGCGCGGAGAAGGTCGCGCCCGCAGCGTGATCCGCCGCCATCGCCTCGCCGAGCGGCTATTCTTCAACACCTTCGGCCTTGACGAGACTCTGCTGGATGCCAACGCCTGTCGGATTGAGCACACGCTAGGTGCCGAAGTCGTCGAGAAGCTCTGCATCTTCCTTAACCATCCGGATACTTGTCCCCACGGCTCGCCCATTCCGCGCGGGGCATGCTGCCCGGCAAAATAATGGCTGCTGGTACGTCGGTCCCGGACCGCCGACTTATAACCCTGTAGTGCGCGTGGTGGCTCACCGCAGCGTGTCTGGACCCGACCACCCCCTACCCCCTCCTTAGCAAGGAGGGGAGCCGCGAACCTAGACTCCCGTCCTCGGTCGAGGAGGGGAGCCGCGAACCTAAACTCCCGTCCTCAGTTGAGGAGGGGAACCGCGAACTTAAACTCCCCTCCTCGGTTGAGGAGGGGATAAAGGGGTGGTGCGCCGCGAACCAGACTCGTTACCCTTTTGCGATGTTGGTGAAACTCACCTTCAGAATTGCTTTGCAGGAGATGCAGACATAGGCCGGGAAGGGTTGCGGCGCGCCCTCCCACAAGAAGACCTGGCACTCGCCGCAACGGGCGCAGGGAATCGTGGGATGGGTTGAGTCGGGTTGGGGCGGTCGAGTGAAGACTTCGCTGATTTCACCAACCCGCTCGCTCTCCAGCTCGAAGGTCGTGTAGCACTGGTTGCAGACGTGGTTGAAGCAGCACTCGGGCTTGCAGGAATAGATCACGTCGGTGGAGCTGCACTCGGGGCAGGCGATGGAGACGGGAACGAGATTCATCGCGAGAAAGCTTGGCGCACTTGTCGCGTGACTGTCAAGCTGCCAGCCGATCGACGGCGCGTTGACATCCCAATCCAGATGGAGAAGAATCGGCTTTGATAGTCAACGCGCGACGGCCTGTTTGGTAGGGGCGGCACATGCAGGTTTACAGAATTCAATGGGAATGTATGAACTGCGGCCAGAAGCACACATTTCGGCGCGGCTTGAACGAAGATGATGGGTGGCCCAACAAGTTCGACGACCTTGAATGCGAAAACGCCGATTGCGGCCATGTGCAGGACGTTGCCTTCCGCGATTGCACCGTCTTACTCATCGAGGGAGGAGAAGAACATTAGGACACCTCCCCAGCTCAGGAATACCGGACCCAGCGCGCCAGTTCCCGCAGTGAAGGCCGTTTCCCATACATCAAGATTCCGACTCGGTAGATGCGCGCGGAGAGCCAGATAATGCCGCTGGTGGTCAGCAAGATGATGGCCAGCGAAAGCAGGATCTGCCAAAGCGGTGGCGTCTGGAGCGCCATGCGAAGCACCATGTGGACGGGGGAGAAAAACGGGATCATGGACAGCGTCACGGCGGTGGGCGAGTTGGGGCTTCGGAGGATGAAGCCCATCATGACGGGGCTGAATCCCAACAGAAGATTAACGGGCGTGGCGATTTGCTGGCTCTCCTCGGTGCTCGAGACCATGGCGCCGATCGCGGCGTAAAGTGAGGCGTAAAGGAAATAGCCCGCGATGAAAAACGTCACGATGAAGAAGATGACCAGGAAGGGAAGCTCGATGCGCGGCAGTCGGTTCCCCGGCCAGAATAATTCGGCAGCAGCCCGGCCGTAGATGCCCACGGCCGCGGCGGTGGCGAGCCAGACCGAGAGTTGGGTGAACCCCACCGCCCCAACTCCCATGAGCTTTCCCCAGAGCAGGTGCGACGGGCGCAGGGAGGAGACGAGCAGTTCTACCACCCGGGAATTCTTCTCTTCCTGCACCGACTGCATGGTGGCGATGCCATAGACGAAAATGGTCATGTAAAGGACCGTCATCAATACAATTGCGAGGCCGAGGGTTTGGCCGCGTTCCTCCTCTTCGCCTTCCGCCTTGACCTTGATCAAAGTCATCGGAACGCCTTTGAGCAGCGGGCGGATATTCTCATAATCGAGGCCGATCGCTTTCAGCCGGTATGCGGCCCCGGCATCGTTCAGGGCCTGGCGCACTGTGGTGGATAGGGCCACATCGCCCGTATTCCGTGCGTAAAAGACAGAGTTCTCTCCGCTAAAGTATCCGGATGGGATGAGCAGGAAGCCGTCCAGTTCGCCGCGGATGACTTGAGCGCGGAACTCTTCGCGCAGCCTGTTCTCCTCTCCGGAACTTGCGGCGTTCGCCTGGCGTGCGACACGATACGCCGGCTGCCCACCCCGCAAACGCGGCTCAAATCCCCGCGCGATGGCGGCAGAGAGGCTTGCGGTCCCGTCGATGATGCCCAGTTGCTGCGTGCGAACGGACTGGTGCGTGGCGACGAAGGCCGTCACTCCGATGACGGCGACCAGCATCAGGGGCACAACGAAGGTGCTGAAGATGAAGCCCTTCGTTCGCACCCGCGCCAAGTATTCGCGTTTGAAGACCAGCCCGATTTTACGCATCGGAGCCTGAAACTTTCTCGATAAAGATGTCGTTCAGAGGCGGCTCAATCAATTCGAAGCGCGTGATGGAAACGCCGCGCTCAACCGCCGCACGCAGGATCTGCTGAGGGTCGGCGCCGGCGCGCAGGCGGAGGTCGACCATCGCGCCATGGTGATTCGCTCTCTCCACGAGCTCCGGGAAATCCAGAAATCCGTTTCCGCCCGCGTGCTGAATTCGCAAGGTGTTCTTGCCGTACGATTGCTTGATGACTTTCAGGTCGCCATCCAGGACTTTGCGCCCCTGGTGAATCAGGCAGATAGAGTCGCACATCATCTCCACCTGTTCCATTCGGTGGGTGGAGAGGATGATGGTCGCCCCCTGCGCGCGCAGGTCGAGCATGATGTCTTTGATCAGCGCGGCGTTGAGAGGGTCGAGTCCGGCAAAGGGCTCATCCAGGATCAGCAGGAGTGGACGGTGCAGCACCGCCGCGATGAACTGCACCTTCTGCTGCATGCCTTTGGAGAGATCGTGAATCCTTCTCTCCGCCCACTTCGCGAGCTCCAGCCGCTCCAGCCATTCCAGCGCTCGCCGACCCGCCTCCGCTTCCGATAGACCTTTGAGCGCACCAAGGAACGCCAAAACGTTTCGCACTTTCATCTTGGGGTATAGGCCGCGCTCTTCCGGAAGGTATCCGATCAAGTCCTGGGCGCGGTCGTCGAGCGGATTGCCAAAAATGTGCACACGGCCCGCATCCGGGATCAACATGCGCATCACCATGCGAAGTGTGGTGGTTTTGCCGGCTCCATTAGGGCCGAGAAGTCCGAACATGGCCCCGGAGGCGACGCAGAGGTCAAGGTCGCGCACCGCAACAACCGAGTTGAAGCGCTTGGTCACGCATTCGATGCGGACGGCGTCCATGGGATGCCCCTTGGCTCCTTGTGAAGGAGAATCGATATTACTGTTTGTAACATCAAATGAAGCGCGCGGCAACGACCAAGGGGGCGGCGCACCGCCGTCAGGCAGGGTTTGACCACACCACGAACCGAAGCATCTATACGGATTTGTAGCCTTGGGAGTAAGATAATCGCTCCTTTTTTACGAGCGAAAGGACACTGCGAATGCGCAATGTGGTCATCATCGGGTCGGGGCCGGCGGGGTTGACCGCCGCGCTTTACACGGCGCGAGCGAACCTCCAACCCCTTTTGATTCGAGGCGTCGAGGCAGGAGGTCAGTTGACTCTGACCACCCTAGTCGAGAATTTCCCGGGTTTTCCCAAGGGCGTGCAAGGACCCGAACTCATCGATCTGATGCAAAGGCAGGCCTCGGAATTCGGCGCCGAGTTTGTGGAAGGGAATGTCAAGCGCGTCGACCTTTCCAAGCGGCCGTTCATCCTCGAGGCCGATGCCGGGAATATCGAAACCAAGACCCTCATCATTGCCAGCGGGGCCTCGGCGAAGCTGCTGGGGCTTGAGTCCGAGCGAAAACTGATCGGCCACGGAGTTTCAACCTGCGCCACCTGTGACGGCTATTTCTTTCGGGGAAAGGAAGTGGCCGTAGTCGGAGGTGGCGACACGGCGGCCGAAGAGGCTCTCTTCTTGACGCGCTACGCTTCCCAAGTCAACCTTATTCACCGCCGCGACCAATTGCGCGCCTCCAAGATCATGCAGGACCGGATCATGCGCAATGAAAGGATCAAGCCGGTGTGGAATTCCGTCATCAAGGAGATACTCGATCCTGAGAAAGGTGAAGTCACGGGGGTGAAACTCCAGAACACCCAGTCGGGCGAAGAGACAAGGAAGAAACTGGACGGCGTTTTTATCGGCATCGGGCACACGCCCAACACCAGCTTGTTCCGCGGCCAGCTCGAGATGAACGACGTGGGCTACATCATCACGCAAGGCGGCGCCAAGACCAGCGTGCCCGGCGTCTTCGCTGCAGGCGACGTGCAGGATCCTGTCTATCGCCAGGCGATTACGGCGGCCGGCACGGGCTGCATGGCCGCCATCGACGCGGAAAGGTTTCTGGAAGCCCAACATTGAAAAGCAGGGGGCAGGTTACAGGGGATTGGTTACGGTAAGAAGCACGTAAAGGCTCTTCTTTTCCTGTGCGCTGTCCCCTGTAAACTGTAGCCAGCTCTAATGCTTCGTTCGCTTTTGCTCTACCTTTCCGAGCGCGAATTTCCCAAGCAGTTCCTCCTGCGAGCACCCTTTGG
>JACQNR010000394.1 GCA_016202975.1 Acidobacteriota bacterium | reverse complement strand
GCCCAACCCAATCTTCTTTTGTGGGTCCTTCTCGCTGGAGAACGCCATAAAGGCATCGTATTCTTCCCGGCTGCTCCAAGTGGTGGGTTTCTGCCCCTCCGCCTGCTGCGGGGAAGCCAGTCCGGCCGTCGCTCCAGCACCCGACAGTGCCAACCACGCCAATACAGTCAATTTCAAAATTACAGTCGTCTTCTTCATGAAGCTTCTACCTCAGGATTTGGGTTTTTGTTGTCCGGAAATCGCAGCGAGCCTTTCATCTCGAGGCGACCAGACTGCCTGGTCAGACCCGAAGGCCCTGCCACCCTACTCTTTGTCCAAGAAACTCTACCGCACTCCAAATAGCAGGAGTTGCGGGAATTTTCAAGCAAATTCTTCATTTCCAATTGCATGCATCACTCCCTCGTCACCCCTCGGTTTGATTGGATGCCACTCAGCGGCAATTTGTGGCCCACGTTTAGAGCTTTCACGGGGTAGGGGCATGTATACATTATTGCGCCCTATGGCAATTGCCAGGCTTGGACTGCAATAATAGAATCACCTGGAGATGGGTACCTCCGAACCGAACAGCCGGTTCGCCGAACTTGCGGCCAAGGCCGCGGAAGCCCCGCGCCACTTGCTGGATCCCTTTTTCAAGGAGTCTGCCAAGGAAGTTCTTGTGGCCCTCGCCCGCAATCCCCACCTTCTCGAGCACGACCTGCTGCGACTGCTGGAAAGAAAAGATCTGCCCGGTGAGGTTTTGCGCGAGATCTCGGCGCATAAGGAGGCCACCCGAAATTACAGCGTCAAACTCGCCCTGGCCCGTCATCCCCGAACGCCGCGGCTGATCTCATTGCCAATTCTCAAGTTTCTTTACTTGTTCGACCTCCTGCGCGTAGTCCATACACCCGCCGTTCCCGCCGACGTTAAGATGGCCGCCGAAGAGAATATCTTGAAAAAGTCGGAAACTGCGCCGCGCGGCGAGAAGATCACGCTGGCGCGGCGTGCTTCGGGACGCGTCGCGGCCGGACTGCTCTCGAGCGAAGATCGCGAAATTATTCAGGCAAGCCTCGACAACCCGTTTCTAACCGAAGCGCTTGTGATCAGAGTCCTGGCGCGCGAAAACCTTCCTCGGGTGGTAGTTGGAATGATTGCCCTCCATCCCCGATGGTCGTCGCGCTACCAGGTCCGGTTGGCATTGATTCGCAATCCTGCGACATCGTTCGACCAGGCAGCGGAATTCGTAGCCAACATAACAATCAAAGACCTGCAGGATATCTGCCTCGACCGCCGCATGCCCGAACCTGTCCGCAAATTTATCGAGGCTCATTGTGCGGAGCGTCGGCGCGTCCCCGGCCGCATTATTTGAACCGCACGCTGGACCCCGGGTGATTGTATAGGCGGATCAGGGTATTGATATCGCGCTGGCTGGGCTGCTTGACCAGCGAACGCCAAGTGATGGGCAACGGAAAGCCGGGGACCCGGAAGCTATGGCGGTTGTCCTGCTTTTCCATGTACATGATGTCCTTCTTGCTGTCGCTGTGGCCTTTCACTCCCAGTGCGTGCCCAAGCTCGTGGGCGATGATGGCCCGCATGTCGTTCTTCCCCCAATGGGCGCTCAGGTTCACGGTAATCACCGCGATCCTTCGTGCGTTGAATCCTTCGCCATCCGGCTTGATCTGCACCCAATCCTCCTCTTCCCCAACCCGTCCTGGTTCGAAATAACCTCCTTCCCAGTTCAACCGGATGTCCGCCTGTTTCGACAGGGCCACTAACTGGAGGGGAAAGACCGCCGCCCAGGTGTCAAATGCCTCGCGCGCGCCTTCCTGCCACTTGAGTTGCTGGGCGCTGCCCAAGAAAACTTTTACGGGGAACTCGGTCCATTCCTCTCCTTCCGAATTTCGGGAGATAGTCCAGTAGTAGTCTCCAGCTTCCAACACATATCGGGCGGGTTGCATCGCTTCGGGAAGGGCCGGCATGGATTCGAGAATCTGGACGCGCGCGCGGATGCGAGCCACGTCGAACTTGTATTCTTCCCTGCCCTCGGCCACCTGGATAAACTTCTTCCAGTCTTCAATCGCCTGCTTTCGGTCCACCATTTCGTTGGCAAGAGCCAAATTGTGGTACGCATCGCCAAACTGCGAGTCTTCGGCAATCGCCGATTTGTAAGTGTCCGCCGCCAGCTTGAACTGCCCCCGGTCGAAATTGGTATTGGCCTCGCGGTAGAGGTCTCGGGCTTTCGCCTTGTCCTCAGCCACTACCGACCGCGGGCCCACCAAAAGAAGAACAGCCACTGTTCCCGCTAAGGGCAATTGGCCGGCAAATCGTTCCAAGATCTTCATTGCTCGCTCTCCAAGACGATGTCACCTGGACTTGTATCGAAACGCTCAGCCTCTTGCCGCCGAGATCACCTCTTCTGTGGTGACCATGCGCACGCCGGATGATGCAAGTTCACTCAGCGCCTTCTGCCCGCCCTCCTCCGTAATGGCTTTGATGCAATCAACCACCAGGTCGACTGCCTGCTCTCGTTGGCGAAGGGCCAGGGCGTCGGCGCGCACGCAGAACTCCGTAGCGACGCCGAACACGACTGCCCGCCGGTTGCCCAGTGACTTCAAAATAGCGTCAAAATTCGGATTGTCAGCAGTGTCGTAGGTCGGCTTCTCGAGAATCGTCTGCCCAATCCAACGCTGGGGCGGAGTGAACGCCCCCGGGCGGCAGGGCACAATTGTTGCGTCTTCAAACTGCGTTTCCGGGATTCGCTTTTGGCCGGGCGTCCCGACGACGCAGTGCGGCGGCCAAATCGCGAACTCCGGGTCATCAGGCGAGTGCGCGTCGGCGGAGGATACGACCGGAATATCTCGTTCACGCGCCACCGACATGAGCCTCACCAGGTTGGGAATAATCTTCTCCGCACCCGGGACATAGAGATTTCCTTCGGGCAACATGAAATCCACCTGCGTGTCGATATCGAAAAAAACCATGGGAATGGACATAAAGCAATTCTCCATGTCTTAACTCGTGGTCGAGCCACGCGGCCCTGCGGCCAGCTGCTCGCGCGCTTTATCAAGAAGTTCCTGGAGCGCCGTGCTCTTTCGCACCGGATATTCCGGCGCAGTGCGAAGCGCGCGGTAAGCCTTCGGCAGCCGCATCAAATTCGCCATGGCTGCGGCGCGCACCTCCGCCAAAGCCCTGTGTGGGGCCACGCGCCGGCCGTTTTCCATGACACGCCGGAGAAGCGGCTCGCCTTCCGGATGAGTCTCACTGGCCCGGGCGATGAGGTCAAAGTCCATTTTGCCTTGCCGGAGGAAGCGGAAGACTTGCTTTCGCCCTGGCCAGCCGATCTTGTCCGGGCTGAATTTGGCTTTGTAATCGACAAGCCCGCCTCGCTCCGTCTCCACCAGTTTGTACACGACGTTGAGCGCGGGGGCGTCGCGCGAAGTGGAAAGATCCGTTCCGACCCCGAACGAATCAATAGGCGCGCCTCTCTGAACAAGCGACTCGATCTTGTCCTCATTCAGGTCGCCACTGGCAACGATTTTCGTGGCGCTCGCGCCCCGCCGGTCGAGAATCTCCCTGACGCGACGGCTGATGTCGAGCAGGTCCCCGCTGTCAATGCGGACGCCGGGGACAGGCCGCCCGAGGGATACCGCGATTTCCGCCGCTGCCATCGGGTCGTAGGTATCGATGAGTAAAATGGCGGTCTCCGGAAATGTTTCGAGCAAGGCCTCAAAGCTCTCCCGCTCGCTGGGGAAGACTTGGGTCCACGAATGGGCCGCGGTGCCGGCAATGGGAATGCTGAAGAGGCATCCGGCCATGACGTTGGAAGTCGCGTCGCATCCGCCTACATAGGCCGCCCTAGCGGCTCGCACGCCCGCTTCCGGCCCGTGAGCGCGCCGCGACCCAAACTCCAGCACCCTGCGGCCGCGCGCGGCACCGACAATGCGGGCGGCCTTCGAGGCCACAAGCGTCTCAAAATTGATCAATGAAAGCAGATAGGTTTCAACGACCTGGGCCTCGATGACTGGAGCGGTAACTTGGAGAACCGGCTCCTCAGCGAAAATCAGGCTTCCCTCTTCGACCGCGCTCACCTCGCCGGAAAAGCGAAACGTCCGGAGATACTTAAAGAATCCGCTGGATATCGTCCGGAACGCGGGGTGTTCGCGGAGAAATCGGATGTCCCGCTCAGTGAATCGGAGGTCCTCCAGATAATCGACGGCGGCATCAATGCCCGCCGCGACGAGGTAGCCTCGCTCCGGAGGCAGGCTGCGGATAAACAACTCGAAGGTTGCGCGGCAGTCGAGCCGGCGCTCGAAATAGGCCGCGGCCATCGTCAGCTCGTAGAGGTCGGTGAGCAGAGCCGAGCTGGGACTTTTGAGTGGAGTCATCAGGTTTGAAGGAGGCGCCTCGCGCTGCAGGACAAATTCATTCCGGAGCCATGAGCCGGAATTCTAATTATGCCCCATCGACATCCCGATGACGCGCAGCACCTCGTCGGGAGACTGGCGCTGGCCCCCCGGTCCGACGATCACGAAGTTGTAGTTGGGGCCGCTCTTCAGCCGGATATGAAAGGCGCCAAACGCCACAAGGTAGACCCCATTCTTCTTCGCTTCCTTGACTTCGTCCAAACCGATGTTGAAGGTGTGCGCGGTGTTGTTGCCGCGATAAAGTATTCGGCCTCCGCCAATGGTCAGCACGCCCGAGCAATAATCCTGGCCGCCGGATCCGTGATCGTGCAGGGCGTTGTATGATACGGTGGGTAGCGCCGGCTGTATATTCTGTGGCGGAGTGACGCCCGAGTTGACCATGCTCCCCGCGGCAGGCGGAACATTCTGGGCGGGCGGCGGTACTATGCTGGACCTGGGTGCGAGGCGGGCGCGGGTCCACTGCACGCGCGAACCGTCGTTATAAGCGATTTGCAGGTAATCTCCGGCGTGAGCGCGATTGATCAGCTCGAGCAGAGACTGAGGCGTATTAATCGTCTGGCCGTTCACAGCCAGTACCGTGTGTCCCGGACGCAACCCGGCTTGCTCTGCCGGGCTACCGGGCGCGACGGCCGTGACATAGGCGCCTCGGCCTCCCGCGGGAGTCTCCCTCGCGACCATTACGCCCAGACTGCCGGGCTCACCCGAAGTGTTTGTGCTCCCGCCGCCTCCCGCCAGGGGATTGCGTGAGTCAACACTCGGCGCGACTGGAGGTGGAGCCACCGGGCTGGCAACACTGTGGAGCGAAGCATTGACGTTGGTTATTTCGCCCGCGGTAAGGTTGACGCTCTGTTCGAGATCGGAGTACCCCGCGTGGGACACGCGCACCGTATGGGTGCCGGGTTGAAGCTGGGTAAGTCTGAGCCGGCCGGACTGGCTCGTCGTGCCCACGGGCTCATCATCGACATAGACTTCCGCTCCGCCCGGCGTCACTTCCACCATCAGGACGGCAGGGCCGGGCGCAGGAGGTGTGGGTTTCGGCGGTGTTGTAGTCGTGCCTTTGGGGGCAATACGCTTGAGCAGCGCGATGAGTTGGTCGTCCGCACCCAAGTCCCGCAGCTCACCTTCCGCCGCCGAGGTCAACTCGAACGTGATGCCGAACTCCTTTGCCGCGTCCCCGACTTTGGCCGAATCTACCCCGGCTTCGAGCAACCCGATGATGTCGTTCTTTTCCATCGCTTTGCCGGCCTTCTGAGCCGCAAGGGCGAACGGAACGGCGGTTAGGGTGCTCAGGTATATTAGCGTGCAAATTGAGAGAAGCCGGGCAGGGCGGAAATGAGGCCGGGACAACATGGTCACAAGCAGAAGTTTAATCGCCTAGAGCAGCAACTTCAAGTGGGAGGTGGGGGGGGATTAACAATTGCGCAAACATCGAAGGCCCCGCTACTTGTTCTCGCTTCTCAACCCAACGGACTCGAAAGCCTTCCGCAGCGAACCCGGCCCCTGGGCATCACCTCCGAGCATTCCCATATCCTGTGTCATGAGGTGGTACTTCTTGTCTTTGATTCGGAATCGGAGATGATTGCTCTTGATTCGAAGCTCCGTGATTTCGTTGGCAGGAACATCAAAGGCGTCGTCTTCATTGTTGCTGCTGAACTGGACACGGTCCTTGCCGATAATCAGCCAACCGTAACACATTCCCCCACCACCAAAGCCCACCGCCCTGCCGATCGATTTGCCGTGATCGTGCGTGACGTAAAAGCGCTTGGTATTGGGATCGCCCTGGTTCTCACCGGCCATCCCACTCAGGATAGCTTTGTAGGCGTCCATGGGATTTTCGCTGCCTCCAGAGCCCCCTGCGATGTGGCCCACCGGCTGAGGATTCGGCTGGGGCTCGGGCACGACGGGCTTCTGGGGAGCGAGGGCGACAGCAAGCGTATTCGTCTGCCCCGCCGTCAGCTCTACGCTCTGGCTGAGGTCGTCAAATCCCGGCGCCGAAATTCGCACCTTGTGTTCTCCAGGAGCCAGCGTCGAAACCTTCAGCTTGCCTCCCGGCCCGGTCTTGCCAACCCTCTCTTCGTCCACGTAAACTTCGGCCCCTGGAGGAGTGGTTTCAAGCATCAATACGGGGGGAGAAGGAGGCGCGGGGGCGGATTGAGGTGGGGCTGGTTCAGGTTTGGCAGCGGGCGTCACCGGCTCGGGCTTTGAACTGATTTCCTTCAGCGTTTTGATCAAGTCATCGTGGGCGCCCGCGTCCTGGAGCTCAACGACTACTTCCGGCGTGAGTTCAAAGGCAATGCCGTAGGCACGAACCAGATCATCAACCCGCGTCGAGGAAACTCCATTCTGAAGCAACTCAAGGACCTCTGCCTTGGTCATCGGCTTCTTGGATTTCTGGGCGAAGGCGGGCAGAGTGGCCAAGACGGCAACCAGTAGGACGGCTGCGGCCTTCGTCAGAAATTCCAATCTCACTCGGAAGCTCATTGGATTTCAGTCCTTGAATACCCTGAGGACATTTATAGACTCCCCCGCCGCTCGCGTCAAGCCACATCGAGTGCGCAGAAGGCTCCGTGGGTGATTCCCTATAGGATGAAGCTCAATCACACAGGTAGGTTGTCTCGAGTTTTACTGGTTGAGCAGATCCTCCGCCTGCTTGGCTTTTCTGGCGCGGGCGATGCTGCTCCGGAGCTCAGCGTTAGTTGGATCAAGCGCAAGCCCCTGCTGGAATTCATTAATGGCCTTTTCGTACATGCCCCGATCAAAATAGAACTGGCCCATTTTGAGCGCGGCGTTGACGCCCTTCGTATCCACGACGGGCTTGGAGGGCGGAGGCTCCGGCTGGGGCTTGGGGGGTACGACCGGGCTCGTTGGCCGAACGAAGTCCTGGGTACGCCTTCGTGACGATTCGTCCCGCCTCTCGGAGGTCGGCTTCTCGTGAGTAGTTCCGCCGCCGTCCACCGGATTTGTGCTTTCGGAGGTCGTCTCAGTTCCAGTTTTCGTCGACCCATCCTCGAGCGGGTTAGTCCCGGAAGTTTCCTTTGGCTTCGTAGGCTCCGGGTTTTGAATGGGGCTTGGCACGGGTGGCGGCGGGACATCCGTGACGGATTTTCGCTCCGTGAAGTACCACGCTCCGCCGGCCAATGCAACCACGAGAATCCCCAGCGCTGCCCAGATACCCGCTTGCGAGGGTTTCTTCGCCGGGATGATCTGGGGAGGCATCGCTCGCACCTGAGGCGCCGGTGGAGGCGCTGCGGGGCGCGCTTGCGTCATCTGGCGAGAAGGCGCGGGCGGGGGCGTCGCCGTTCGCAGGGCGGTGCCGGACGAGGTTGAAGGTTGGGGCGCAACCGTCCTGCTGGTGCGTGGAGCCGGGCGCGGAGGGGGTGGTGGTGGCGGCGGGGGCGGCTCTTCCAGTGGC
>JACQNR010000393.1 GCA_016202975.1 Acidobacteriota bacterium | reverse complement strand
TTTTTTGCAGCGCTGGCTTGCAGGTGGCCGCGCTTCCTGCCGCCCGGAGATGAGCCGCTTGCTGCCTTACTCAAAGAAGGTGTCCTGGCCATGGGCCGCCTCCACAAAAAGGGTTTGCGTCACTCCCTTGAATGTTACTGCTCCAATTCTGCCCCGGCCTGCGCCCGGAGGCAAGAGGGTAGCCCAGAAGCTCTGCGGTGTTTTCGGTGCAGTGCCGGACAAGGCCGCGGCGTACAATTGGCGCATTATCGGAGAGAACCGCCGAGTCCGAACAATCCGAACTCTGCGCAACCCCTCACACGACCAGGGTGGCGGCGCAGCAGCTGGTTACAGGAGGAACGGGGATGAACGCGTCGGCGGAAGTGACTCGGGCGATCTCAAGCCGCCTCCTTACCCTGTGGGATGCCTGGAGGAACCAGGACGTGACTGCCCACAATGCCGTGCTCGCGGAGGGATACTCCGCGGTGCATCCCGACGGCACCGTGCACGCAGGCAAGCCCAGCTCGCAGGAGATGGCCGCAGCGGCGATTACCGGCTACAGTCTCTCGGGTTTGCGCGTGGCATTGGTGGGACCGGAAGCGGCGCTCGTCACTTACGTGGCCCAAGTCGAAATCCCTGCGGGCGACCACTCGGAGCACGCAAAACTCGCCGTGGGTGAAGTCTTGGTGAAGCAACGCGGTGAATGGTTGTGCCGCTATTACCAAGGCACCCTAATAAAATAGCAAAGGCACCGCAGTGTTCGACCAACCCGAAATCTTCGCTATCCGCTCACGTGATTTGAACTCTGATAAAGAACATTTGCGGCGTGTAAAATATCGAGTTGAGAAGGCGCTTACCGGAAATCCCCCATAAGGAGGACCACGTGGCAACGCCTGACCGGTGCTGCTCGATTCAACCGTATTTCAAGGTTCGTGAAGGGCGCATTGAGGACTTTAAGGCCCTCTGCGAAAGATTTGTCGCCAAAACGAATCAGGAATCCAAAGTTCTGTATTACGGTTTCAGCTTTGATGGAAATGAAGTCTACTGCCGGGAGGGTTATGAGGATGCCGAGGGAGTTTTGAACCATCTCGAAAACGTTGGACCCCTCCTCGCAGAAGCCCTCGAGATTTCCGACCTCACGCGTCTGGAGATCCATGGTACCGAAGAGGAACTGTCAAAACTGCGCGAGCCCCTGGCAGCGCTCAAACCACGATTCTTCACCATGGAGTATGGGTTCCGCCGTCAGGCGCCCGACCCGCCGGATCGCACGCCACAGTTGTTGACGACTTAACCGCGGCGGGCACGAAGGAATCTAATCCGTCGCTTTGTGCTTGGATTCGATCATGACCAGGCCGGAGCGGATGGGGTCGGGAATTTTCAGGACGCTTCCCAAATCGCCAAAGTTGTATCCGTCACGGATCTTGCCCCGGACGGCGACGCGCGCGCCCTCGCGCGGCACGCCGGTCTTCGAGACCACCCACAGTTTGCCCGTCCCGTCATCAACCTGATAGACCCCATTCCCCATGACCGAGTAGCTCTTGACCACCTTGCCGCGAATCCCAACTTCGCGGTTGGCATACTTTTGCGGGTCCGCCATGATCTGGTTGATGGTCTTCTCCTCGCAGCTTGCCAGAAACAAAACCGCTCCCATCAATGCCAGGAACGTTAACTGGGATTTTCCAAACCGTTTCCGCATGGCGCCGCCTCCCGAGCCGAGTTGAATGGGGAAATCCACACACAAAGTCTACCATGCCGGGACTGCAGACGTTCCTTCTGATGAGCTCAAGCAATAGGCGCGGTGCCGCCAGGCGCGGGATTGGCTCCAGTATACTAAGCTGCCGAACCCATCAGGGGAATGAATCCCCGAGGCGATGGAGGTATCCCAACCCATGTCCGCTCATCTTTGGCAAGACATGTTCGTGCTCGGAGTGCCGCTGCTCGAAAAGGTTCTGCGGCCGGTGATAGTGTATCTATTTCTGGTGGTGGCGCTGCGCCTGGCGGGCAAGCGTGAACTCGCGCAACTCAATCCCTTCGACCTAGTCGTCCTGCTCACCCTCTTGAACACCGTGCAGAACGCCATCATTGGCGATGACAACACGGTTACGGGAGGCGTGATTGGGGCCGCGACGCTGCTGGTCCTCAACTACTTCGTGGTGCGATTCCTTTACGGGCATGAGCGCATCGACCGCCTGGTGGAAGGCGATCCCGACGTGCTCGTGGACAATGGCAAAGTGAAGCTTGAGCGCCTGAAAGATGAGCTGATCACTTTGAGCGAACTCGAAGTTGCCGCGCACCGGCAGGGCTTCGCGTCGCTCGACGACGTCGAGAGCGCCGTGCTCGAGCCCGGTGGCACCATCTCCTTTGTGGGAAAGAAGCCGGGGCCCGACGTGGCGCGCCACCAGGAACTCGTCGCACGCCTGGAAGCGATCACGCAAGAACTGGGACGCCTTCGCCCGCAATCGCAGTCGCCGCAGGGCTGAAGTGGGAGATTCCCTGTTGTAGCGCCCACCCGCGGCTCATTGTGCCGCGCTACAGCTAGTACTTGATGACGTAAGACCTCGTTACAATGACGCTGGAAGGGCGGGACTTCAGTCCCGCCGAATTGGCCCCCTCACCCGGCCTTCGGCCGCCCTCTCCCCCAATTCAGGGGGAGAGGGGCTGGCGTGAGGGGGAGGCACCAAGCTCGGCAGGGTTGAAACCCTGCCCTTCCGAACACCTTATCCTGACGCGGAGTTGCGTCACCAAGTGCTAGCGGCCGGCAGCGGGGTTTGTTGGCGGGCCCGGGAGCGGCTGGGTGTTGGCGTGTTCGACCTTCCCGGCGGTCTGGTCATGGAGCCTGGCGAGCTGGTCAACGAGCTGGGTGCGCAACGCGGCGAACCCCGCCTTGTCTTTCGGGGCGACGGATTCGGCGGGCGGAAGCTTGAGGGTGAGGAAATTCAAGAATCGACCGTGGCGGGAAACGCGAAAGTCGAGGTGCGGCCCCGTGGCGAGTCCGGTCATGCCGCTTTTGGCGATGATCTCACCCTGGCGGACCTGCTGGCCGGGTTTGACCAGGATTCTTGAAAGGTGGAGGTAATACGTGTCGAAGCCCTTGGGGTGTCGAAGCTGGACCGTGTTTCCACCCTGGCCTTTTGGTCCGGCAAAGGCGACGCGACCCTCGCCCACGGCTTGCACGGCGCTGCCCACGGGAACCCCGTAATCCACTCCGTGATGCGCACGATAGCGTTTGAGGATAGGATGGAACCGGCTATTGCTGAATCGGGAAGTGACGGGAGCGGCGAATTTGAGCGGGGAGCGGAGGAACGCTTTCTGGAGCGATTTACCGCTGGGCGCGTAATAGGCGGGCCTGCCGGAGGGATCGCGGAAGAGCACGGCCTGGTGAAGCTCGCCGGCGTTTGTGTACTGGGCGGCGAGAATCCGTCCGTAGCCCCAGCGCTCGCCGTGGAGGATTTTCTTTTCGACGACGATTTCAAAGGTGTCGCCGACTCGCGTATCGGTCGAGAAGTCGACGTCCCAGCCGAAGATTTCGGCGATCTCGACGGTCAGCCAAACACCTTCGCCAAGGTCTTCCATCGCCTGGAAGAGCGAATCGCGCACCGTGCCCGCGACTCCCGTCACCACGATTTCATAAGGGATGGCGCGAAGTTCGGAATGAAAACCATCCTGTTGCTTGGTAATCCAGAGCAGGCGGTCACGATCCACCTCGTAGGTCAGGGCGCGCAGGTCGCCGAAGCCGGAGCGGATGATATCGACGCGATTCCCGGCGCGGACACGGCTCAAATCATAAACGGGGCGCGCGGCGCGCAGGATTTCCTCGCTGGTCTTCGCGTCAAAGCCCGAACCTGCGAAGAAATCGCTGATCGTGGAGCGGTCGGGGATTTCTTCTTCGTTGTGGACCAGCCGGCGCTCGTTGATGACGTCAATAGCCTCGACGGCGAGGCGAGACTCGCGGGCGAGCAAGCTTTCGGCCATGGCGCGCTGGCGTAGGATCGACCCGAGCGGCACGCTCGCGCCAGCGATCACCAGCCCCCAGGCAGCCAGCCGGATGGCCAGACGGCGACGCACCGCTGCGGGGGAGGCGGATTCACGCGGCGCGCCAGGGTCGGATTTCGAAGAACCACCGAACATTATTCGTCAATTTACCACACCGATGTGTGAGATGGGTTCAGGAAAATGCATGTGAAGCAAAAATTTCGGGGGGGGGCCATCGCCGCCCGCCACAAGATGGGACGCAGGTGCCTCGCCGCATCAGTGTCCCGCGTGCTGGTGGTGGGGGCTGGTATCATAGTGGGCGCGCAAGGCGTCGTAGCCAAAATCGTTCTGCAAGCTTCGCCATACGCTGTGAATGTGGTTGGCGTTGTTCTGGGTGTTGTCGTACTCGACGAGAAACGTCGGCCCCTGAATGCGATAGTAGTGTGGCTGGCCGGGCTCGCTGCCTCCCGCCCAGGCGAAGTAAACCTTCGCAAGCCCCGCTTGCCGGACCTTCTGGATTTCGGACTCCGCCAATTCGCTGCGCAGGCGGGAGGCATAAAGCCGGATGATTCCCTCAAGTTCGGCCTCCTGCACTTTGGACATGTCCCGATATGCGATGCCCACGGGAGGTCCCGGTTCAGCCTTGCGCGATGCGCCGGTAATGATGTCGGCGGGCGCATTGACGTTGATCAGCACCTTGTCACGCGAGTTTCCCTGGAAGGATTTGAGAAGTTCGCGGCCCATCAATTCTTCTTCGGGAAGGGCGCGAAATCCGGCCTGATTGCCGCTCGGCACGATGGCGGGATTGGCGCCAAAGAACAGCGGCGACACGGAAACGATGTCCCCGCCGCGCAGCGTGAAGTTCAGCGATACGTGATGCCCTTCAAACCGCCATCCCCACGTCCCGTTTTCGGAGGGGGCGCCGAATGCAGTGAGGGAATAATTGTCGGGGTCGCGCATGGAGTTGTGGTTCTCAAGCTCATAAAGAACGCTTTCGAGCCCTCTGATATGCGTGACTTTGGCATAGCCTTCGGAGCTCAAGCCGGAAGCCACCCACTTATCCGCCAGTTTCCGCTGCTCGGGCGAAAGGGCTTTGAGCGGAATGCCGCGCCGGGACCGCGGGATGTAGTGCCAATGGGTGCGGTTCTCGTTCTCGAAGGGGATGGATGCCACGGCGCGTTGCTCGGGCGTTAGTTTCGAGAGAAACTGCTCGGCCGCCTTGAACATTTCACTCGAAACACCAGCCGGCCGCACGGCCCAGGCCCCGCCTGCTACGAGCAGCAATACGGCGATGAACGACGTTCTTCTGGACATGATCTCTGATCCCGGTCGTTGGATTGGTGGAGGCGCCCCGCGCGAAGGCCCCATCATACTCGAAGGCGAAGTGGAAGACCACTGTGCCGAATAGCCTTGTTGTTAGCACGTGGAAATGTCCGGTTTCTATAGCACATGATCTGTTCCTGGGATTCCTGGGATAAGCCCTGTGCGGCCGAGTCCGCGGTGTGGGTCCACGACATCTTTCGCCAGGACGACACGCTGTTCGACCCGAAAGATGTAGACTACATCAAGCAGGTGACCGGCGCGGAATGATCCTCTGTCCAGGGAATTTTCTTGGGGCGCGCGGGCAAAACGGAGCCCAGGAGCACAGACGTTACAGCGACGCTGGGTCGCCAACTCGGCCCTTGAAGGTCATAGTCAAAACAGGGAGTAACTAACCATAAACTGCCGCGTATTAGACTTGTTTCGTGATTTCTCCGATGTATAATCAGGCTTAGAGTATTGCACCTGATGGCGGAGGGTGGCCTATGGATGCTATGCCGTCAGTAGGAGTCCAGCGCCGGCACTCGGAGCGGCGCCCCCACAAAGTCGAAATTACCTTGCTGGGTAAATCGGCAGGCTTGGAGTACAAAGAGCCCGCCCATACCGTGGATCTTTCGGACGAGGGGTTAGGCATCCTGACGGATAATCCAGTGGACGCCGCACGCCACCTGGATCCGGGACAGATCCTCTATGTATCGGGGATCGGGGATTCGCGCCATGGATACTACCGCGTCGTTTGGACGCGCGCTGAACACGAACAGGCGCCCACTTGGGCCGGGCTCAAGTATATCAACTAACGTCACTTTCGACCCGCCACGTTTCCGATCCCCGAAGCATCTCCCGGCCGAATAAACCTCAAAATCCACCGGCCGAAAAGGAGGAAGTCCAGAGTGGAAGGGCTGTGGATCAAGGTCCGGGTCTGAGGTGCTTCCATCCTAAAAGGCCATTCCTAAAGCATGCAACGCCTGGCCCCGAGGTCGCATCTCTCCTAGACATAGGGAAAGATCGGAGAGGGCATACAGTGTCGCCTCCAGGAGGAGAGTTTTCTAATGCGAGCGACTCAAAGCTTTGAACGAACGTATCAACATACCGCCTGTGTGTACTGTGGCGAGCTTGTCTTCGATCGATTGCTCAAGCGGTGCAGGCGCTGCAAGGGATCGGTCGTTTACCTGGCCGAACAGGACCTCCTGACTCTTGGCAGGCACCGCCCCTTACCGATTGACCCGCCTCCCAACGAAGAGTAACCAACGGGACGTAGCCATCCCCGCCCCGCTTCGAGGGTCATCCCACTGAGGGCGACCGGCATGCGACCTCGCGTGTATAATTCACTGGTCCCGGGAGGCCGCGATGACAGAGATCGAGAGAATAGCCGACCAATTGCGCCGTGCACATCAGGGTGAGGCCTGGCACGGGCAGTCTCTGGAAGAAATCCTGAAGGGTGTGACGGCCGAGACCGCGATCAAGCGGTCCTTCCCCGGATCACACAACATCTGGGAAATCGTGTTGCACATCGGGGTGTGGGAATCCATTGTGCGACGCCGGCTTTCCGGCGAGGTTGTTCTGGGACTGACGCCTGAGCAGGACTGGCCGCCCGCGAGCGACTCGTCGGAGGCCGCATGGAAGAGCACGCTGGAAGAACTGCGTCACGGGCACGAGGAAATGCAGAAAGTGATCGCCCGCCTCGCGGACCGTCAGCTCGTCGAACCTGTTCCGGGCATGGGGTACAACGTCTACTTTATGCTGCACGGCACCGTCCAGCACACGCTTTATCACGCCGGGCAGATTGCGATACTCAAGAAAGCGGCAATCCACTAAAGATGACCAACCGCAGAGGAATGGCCGCTGTCACCGGTGCGTCGAGCGGCATTGGCGCGGTCTATGCAGAACGGCTTGCGGCGCAAGGCTACGACCTATTGCTCGTGGCGCGGCGGAAGGACCGTCTCGAGGAACTCGCACGCTCGCTCGCGGAGAAGCATGGAATTCGCGCCGAGGCTTTTCCCGCTGACCTGGCCCACGACGAAGGTCTGCGATCCGTGGAAAGCCGCATCGCCGCGGCAGACACTCTCACCATGCTGGTCAACAACGCCGGTTTCGGCATTCGCGGATTATTCCAAGAGTCCGACCTGGCGCGCCAGGAAGAGATGCACCGCCTGCACATCATCGCGACCATGCGCCTCACTCACGCGGCGCTTCGCAGCATGACTGCGCGCGGGCGAGGCACCATCGTGAACGTTTCCTCCGTGGCGGCATTCAGTCAAAGCCCCTGGAACACCACCTACAGCGCAACCAAGGCCTGGATGAACAGCTTTACCGAGGCACTTGCCGTCGAGCTGAAGACCCTGGGCGCCCCGATCAAGTTGCAGGCGCTTTGTCCGGGCTTTACGGTCACGGAGTTTCATGAAGTCATGGGGGTCGACCGCAAGATTGTCCCCGCGAGTTGGTGGATGACGTCGGAGGACATCGTGGATGAATCGCTGAGGGGACTTGAGCGGAACAAGCTGATCGTGATTCCCGGCTGGCGCTACCGGACTTACGTCTTCCTCCTGCGCTTCATCCCCAACTCCCTGCGGCGAGCTTTGACCGTCGCATTCGCCCGCAGGGTGCGCCGAAAGCTGGCAGGGGCGGCGGCCAGCCAGGAAACCACCAAGCCTGTCTAAAGTGGGTGCGACCTCGAAAGGGCTGGATGTATCTAATCGAGTAGCTCGACAGAGTCATCTGCCAGGTAGAATGAAATCAAACGACCGACTAAGGGCATAAACAGGGATAGGAGCTGAAATCATGGAAAAGGCAACGTTTGGCGCAGGATGTTTCTGGGGCGTGGAGGTGGCGTTTCGCCAGATTCAGGGCGTGACCGCAACCGCTGTGGGTTACATGGGCGGCACGCTAAAGAGCCCCACCTACAAAGACGTCTGCACCGACCGCACCGGCCATGCCGAGGTCGTTGAGGTGGAGTTCGATCCCGCCAAGGTTTCCTACGAAACCCTGCTCAAAGTCTTCTGGGAGAATCACGACCCCACTCAGCTCAACCGCCAGGGTCCGGACTTTGGAACTCAATACAGAACGGTGATCTTCTATCGCAGCCCCGAGCAGCAGGCCGCCGCGACGGCGTCAAAGGAAGAAAGGCAGCGATCCGGCGCCTACAAGCGGCCCATCGTCACCGAAATCGTCCCCGCCACCGAGTTCTGGCGCGCCGAGGATTACCACCAGCAGTATCTCGAAAAACGCGGCATGGCGAGTTGCCACATTAAGTAGGTGCGGCCTAGGCTGGGCCACCCGCCGCGAGCTCTCCCATTGACGAACGCTCAACGATGAACCGGGCACGTTCGTAAAGCTCGTCAAAGGTCAGGATTTCAGGGTTTACTAGATTTCGTCGAAAAAGTTCAAACGTTGTTCGCTTATCGATGTCACCAGTAAGCTGTGCGGTGGACCCAATAACTAAAATTCCCTTCGGGCGCACGGTATAAGTCTTTTCGGCATGCAGGATTTCTCGGTTTTGCTCAGTTGTGGAGCCTTCTGTTTCCCACTTTAGGCAGCTTGCCTGCACCTGGGAGACACCTCCAGACAATTCAGTTCCAAGTTCCCAGGCTCCGTTTCGATAATTGCTTTTCCCGAGCAGCGCAGTGTCGGGTCGCTTGATCTCGACAAGTACTGTGAATCGGAGTGCCCCCTCTGTTCGATGCAGGGAATCTCCTTTGAGCGAACCTTTCCCCCGGAAGTTGCTGCCTCCATAGTTTGGTTGAGGGCACACGAGTCTCAGAAACTTATAGTTAAGCCCATAGCCAAAGACCCAGGTGTTTCTCTCGAAGAAATTCGCCCACCAATCCTCCTTGTTTACTGTTTTCAGAGCCACGTCGAACTCGTTAAGAGCGTTCTTCCTGTCCACTTGAATCTGAGCATAGGAAAGCTTGGTCGCTAGATCGGGTTTGCTCTCCGTGAGTGCTTTCCATACCTCTTCGGGGTAATCTTTTTGAAGCAGGAGGTTTATTATTCTTGCTCTGTTATTGGTCAGTAGGACGATCTCTTGCTCCCTTCCAACAACTAAGCGATTATCGCCAGGCCGTACGCCCCCGGTTGATGAAATCGCGTAGAGGTTTTGCAGCTCATCGAACAATTTCAGTGTCTTTTCACTATCTAAGGTCAGCTTCTTCATTTCACCGGCACGCAAGGCGCTCAGAGGCTCCGCCGGCTCAGAGACCCAGCCCTCGGCAGCCTTCTTCCTTTGATGTATGAGTGTTATTTTTACGCCCGCATGAGGGTCCTTAGGATTGCTCACGACCTCTGGACGCAAAACCAATCGTGTTGTACCTGTTTCGGACAAAACTCGGTCCTTGATAATGGCTGATTGTCGAGAAGTGCTATGCATTTCGTACGGCTCTGTCACAGAACCTCCTTGAAACCACTGGCCTCGCGGGTGCCTGCCGCGGGATGCATCTCCCGCAGGAGTGCGTTACGGAAGATGTCGTGCTTTCGCTTTAGGTACATGGATTCAGGGACTGATTCGTATAAGAACAGTCCGAATGAAATAGCATTGTCGCCGCTCAGCCTAAAAGAATAAGAGGTTGAATTACCGCGATTGAGCGTGTAGATGCTTATGGGTTCCGAAGTCTTGACGTGTCTTCCGTCATGCAAGACCCATTTGCAGATGCCGATGTTCCTTAGCGAATCGACGAATCGTTCGATGAATTGCCTTGAGCCACTCACGTATGAACCTCGAAACTTTTGGCCTCTCCTTTCATAATAGAAACTGCCATCCCCATCCCAACACCCTCGGAGGAAATGGCGAATGCAGTCATCGGGCATTTGGGGGAAACGAAGGGTCAGGCTCTTCGTTGCCACTATCCCGTGCTTTTCGAGGCCTGCTACAAATACAGAAGAAGAAACATCAAGCCTGTATTGTATCTTTCTGGAGATACCACGCGGAGAAACCACGCGAATTGGATGATCTGTCCGCATAAGGGCTTTGGTCTTTTCGACCAGTTCCAGATCCGTGCTGGTAAGGACCGCTCTGTTCTTGCCCACGGCTCCGTCGGTCGCAAATAAACCAAGCACGTAAGCCATTTCTGGAGTCCACACCTCAAGGAACGCTGGGTCGAGGGTACATAGGGATACCTTGTGAGGTCTCAGTTGCTTGGTACCACTCTTCAAGTTTCGGCAAAACCAATTATGCACTGCGACCCGCGACACTCCGAACATCTCGCCAATTTCCTGTAGGGTCTTCATTTGGTCAAAGTAGAGCCCACTGAACAATTCCGGGGTCAAATCTGAAAGCTTTCCTTTTCTGGTTATTAACATGACGTCTGTTAGGCCCCCCCCGGGGGGCACGTATCGCGGGTGGCGCAGACCCCGATGCATCGGGGTGTGCGGGGCACCGGGCGATAATCACGTTTGGAATATGAGGCAGGTATACACGCTTCACGGCGAAAAGACAAGGACGCAAGGGCATTGACGAGTGACGAGGAGGAGCAGGAGTCAGGAGGCAGGGGCTGAAAAATTAGACGCGGGTGGTGACGGCGGGGAGGGCGACGGCTTCCAGGGTTTTGAGGTCGAGCTTCTGAGAGGCGTGGTCGATGTCGATGCCGACGACGTTGCCTTCCGCGTCGAAATCGATGACCAGGCCGTCGGCATTCTGGCGCGAATCGGCGCTGGGGACGGTGCTGGTCCTGGGGCCGGTCGAGGGCTTTCCCGACGGCCGACACGTGACCAGTTACGTGGGACTGATTCCGCAAGAGGAGTCGAGTGGCCAAGGGCAGCGCTTCGGGCACCTGACCAAACAAGGGAATCGCCGGATGCG
>JACQNR010000384.1 GCA_016202975.1 Acidobacteriota bacterium | reverse complement strand
GGGAATCTCTGGGCCGCCAGGGTGGGCAACTACAAGCTCGTCTATGAGTCTTTCGACTCGGTGGGGCGGGATAACCTGTCTGCGGACGTAACAAGCGAGACTTTTCGGTTGTCGGATCGCGGGTATGGCAATCATGCTGTTCACGACCCGCCGTTGCTCTTCGATCTGAGCACCGACATCTCCGAACGTCGCAATGTTGCGGCCGAACATCCGGAAGTCATTTCATTGATCCAGAAAGAAGTTGATTCGCATCGACATGCACTTGAGGCGGAACTGAAGAGCCAATGATGTCTGCTGAGATGGAGGTGGCGCCGTGAAGTATCGCTCCCGCGCAGATATGAGGGGTCAAACACGTGCCAGGTATTTGGTCGGTTTGGCGATGCTGGCGCTTTGTTTGGGAACTGCAGTGCCGTTGCAGGCAAAAACGAACAGACCGCCCAACTTCATCGTCATCTTTGTGGATGATATGGGATATGCCGATGCCGGTGCGTTCGGATCGAAAGTGCATCGCACCCCCAATCTGGATCGCATGGCCAAAGAAGGTCGAAAGCTGACCAGCTTCTATGTCGCCAGCAGCGTTTGTACGCCGTCGCGCGCGGCGCTGATGACCGGCTCCTATCCTCGCCGCGTAGGGCTGCACACCAGCCCCGCGGGGAGCGCCAATCCCTTGGTGCTTTTCCCCGGCTCCAGCCGCGGACTGAATCCCGATGAGGTCACCTTGGCCGAGGTTCTGAAAAAGCGCGGCTACGCCACCGGCATCATCGGCAAGTGGCATCTGGGCGATCAGCCGCAATTCCTGCCCACTCGCCAGGGATTCGACACTTACTTCGGTATTCCCTATTCGAATGACATGGGTGTGGAGGTAGGTCATTCTTTTCCTCCATTGCCCCTGATGCGGGATGAGAAAGTGATCGAGCAGGAGCCAGATCAATCGTTGTTGACGCAGCGTTACACCCAGCAAGCGGTTCAATTCATCCAGCGCAATAAGGACAACCCTTTTTTCCTCTATCTCCCCCACACCATGCCTCATTTCCCCCAATACGCCAGTGAGCGGTTCAAGGGAAAAAGCGCCAACGGGATTTATGGGGATACCATCGAAGAGCTGGACTGGTCCGTCGGCCGGATACTGGACAGTCTGCGCCAGCTGCGGATCGACGAAAACACGTTTGTACTGTTCACCTCGGATAACGGCGGCGTGCCGGCTCCTATACTAACCTACAGAGGCAGCAATGGGCCGCTGCGGGGCTGGAAGGGAAGCACATGGGAAGGCGGTATGAGAGTCCTCGCAATAGCGCGCTGGCCAGGGCGCATCCCAAGCGGCACCGTCACCGACGAGATGATCCTGTCCACGGACATGTTGCCGACGTTCGCAAAGTTGGCGGGCGCTGAAGTGCCTTCCGATCGCGTCATCGACGGAAAGGATGCATGGCCCGTGCTCGCGGGCGCTGCAAACGCGGCCACGCCGCACGACCGTTTTTACTATTACCAAATGGGTTATCTGGCGGCTGTTCGTTCAGGCCAGTGGAAGCTGCACGTGATCCGCACGGCCTACAACAAAGATACGAAGAAGACCGACATGGAGGATGTGCTGGAGCTTTATGACTTGGCGAAGGATATCGGGGAGACAGCCAATGTCGCCGATCGGCATCCCGATGTGGTGAGGCGTCTTCAGGCGATGCTTGCTGAGGCACGTGAGGACATCGGGGACGACCAAACCAAGGATGCAGGGAAGAATGTCCGACCCGCAGGATACATCGCGATGCCGAAAACTTTGACGCGAGGAGATTCATCCCGGAAATGATTGGAGGAGTCCGGTCCTCCAGAGCATCAACAATCGCCAGGAGATTCCGAATGTGCGCCAGAAAATTAGCGTTAGCCGTATTTACATGCCTGTCGGCAATTGTCCCATCGCTCGCTGCAGCCGACGGATCGACTGCAATGGCCACCCGGGAAAAAGGGCCGTGCGCATCATGCAATCCGGCTCGGTTGTAGTCGGATGAAGCAACGTCTCCCGCTTTCAATAGGAGATCAACCATGCTGAATCGGCGAAGATTCTTGAGCACTACCGCGATGGGGTTCGGTGCTGCGTATCTAACGCGCGCACAAACTGCGACAGTTCCTGAGGCTGTCTTGGCGCCGCCGGAGGGACCTTATGCACAGCCCACCCCGCGCTACATTTTTGCCGGGACGCTGAGGGAGCAGGAAGCACAGCTTGAAAGTAATCCCCTGATGCTGCGCTTTGCAGAGTCGCGAAAGAGATTTGCCTCAGATCCTTACCGGCCGACTTATCATTTCGTCAGCCCGGAAGGCCCCATGAACGACCCGAACGGCATGTGTTTTTGGCAAGGTCGTTGGCATTTCTTCTACCAAGGTTTTCCACCTGACTCGGCTCCTCCCGCTGCTTTCCGGGCTCACGCGGTAAGCGATGACCTGGTGCACTGGCGCGATCTCCCTTACGCGGTTTACCCGGGAATCGAAGCGCGTTGCTCCACCGGTAACGTCATAGCCGAGAGCGGCAGAGTCATAGCGTTCTATCCGGGCCGTCGCGCCGGTCAAATGATCGCTACTTCACGTGATCCGTTGCTGCTCAATTGGCAGAAATCGGGTCCCGTAAATACCGATGAGGGCGATTCTTGTATATGGAAGGAACGCGACACGTACTACGGCATCGTCGGGGGGGTGGAGAGGTACTATCCGGAATCGAAAGATGTTTTGGACCTGACCAAATTCCTGACCAAATACCATCGTCTAGGCGTGTGGCCAAAATGGAGTTTGTGGGCGTCCAAAGACTTAAGGACGTGGCAATCTCAAGGGGAGCTGCTGCTGGAAAAGACCCCGCTGACGGATCGATTCGACGACGGCGCCTGTCCGAATTTCCTACCCATTGGCGATAAACACATTCTGCTCTTCTTCAGCCACCAGAACGGCGGGCAGTATCTGTTGGGCGACTACAATGGGAAGTCCCATAAATTCCGGCCTTACGATCACGGACGATTCAATCATGGACGGGTCGCACCGGGCGGCGTTCATGCGCCTTCGGCAGCAGCCGACGGGAAGAGAGGCGTCATCAACATCCTGAACATCAACGACGCGAGATACAGCCCCGAGTGGGATCACATCATGTCATTGCCGCAGCGCCTCACCCTAGGCGCAGACAAGCGCATCCGGATCGCGCCGATTGAAACTGTGGCATCACTGCGTGGCGCGCATCGGCACGTCAGTGAAACGCGTCTGCCGGCGAACGAGGAGATCGTGCTCCCGGATATCGAGGGCAACGCGATGGAACTGAATCTGGAAATCGATCCGGGGAAAGCGCGTTCAGTCCAGATCAACGTGTTGCGTTCGGCGAACTCTGAGGAAACCACTGCCATCACGTTCCACAATTACGAAGGTAATCCGACTAACTGGTGGTACTCGACACCCGAGGAAGTGGTGCTGGATGGCTCCCGCTCGAGCAGGCTGCCGGATGTGTGGCCGCGCCCCCCGGAGCGTGCGATCGTGAATCGCGACGGCGAGTCGCTGAGGCTGAGGATTTTCATCGATCGCAGTGTGGTCGAAGTGTTCGTCAACGGTCAGCAGTATCTGGCCATGCGGGT
>JACQNR010000388.1 GCA_016202975.1 Acidobacteriota bacterium | reverse complement strand
GTGACAAACTGGCCGATTTCGCCAGCGCGCGCAACCCCGGCGGCCGCCTTACCACCCCGCAGGATATCGCCGAAGCTATCGCCGCCCTGATGAGCGATAAAACCCACTGGATGACCGGCAACACCATCCGCGTCGACGGCGGCGAGGATATCGTCACATAGCGGCGAATTTTCGGCGCCAGACGCGGGAATATGCTTGTGGGAGGCAAGAGGCCATGATGGATGTTGAAGAGCTAGCAGAGAAGTCGGCAGAAGGTTCTCAGAAGTTATTGCTCGCCCCTTTCTACTTGGTAACCGAAATCTTCGGCGCTCTGATTCCCGGGATTCTATTTGCACTTCTTCTCGTGGGAAAGGGGAATGCCCTTGCGATTAATGGCCTGGGAAGCGACTTGATAGGATACAAAACGAAAATAGTTGCTGGGCTTATTGTTTGCTACATCGTTGGCACTATCTTGAGGATTCCAATTGAGCTAAGTGGCGGATGGGTTTTCGGAGGACCCGCGTTGATTTCAAAAGATGCATTCAAACAGGAGGGCGGCAAGGATATGCTGGCCTATTTCCTTGGCGGCATGGTGGCATTCCCTGCGTTATTAGGCAAAAGGCGAGGAATCGACTACTTGGCAGCTGTCTACACAATGAGTACATATTATTGCACTTGTGGAATGGCTTTGATCCTTGCTGGGTTAATACCTGGGGACGGGCCGCTGCGGTATGTCGAGTTTATATTAGGATTGTTGATGCTCTTTGTGGGTTTTCTGAAACTTCGCAGCATATTCCAGCTTGCTATTGCGCTCATTGGCTTATCGGCTGCGGATTGGTTGGGAAAGATTCCGACCGGAAGTATTCCATCGATTTTGAGTATTCTCGCAAGTATTGGCCAGGTTCAAGAGAAAGTGGACAGTAAGTTGGCTACATCGGCTGTTGTAGGAAAGGATGACCAGGCAAGGAGTCCGTCTGACAAACCCCCACCAAACCCGGCAATCCCGAGCGTGTAGCGCAGAATCGCGCAAGTCAGAGACGCTGCGGCACTAATCCATGAATACGAACCGCAGAGTCCGGTGCAGCCGGCCTCTGCGCTACGCCTGGCGAGTGGCCACAATGAGTAGCCCGTCCTCGCCGAGGCGGAACGGCCATGGTAGGTGTTCGCGGGCATTCCGCGCGACACTAGCGGCACACTCCGGCGGTAGGGTGGGACAGGGGGGCGCAAAGTACAAATAATGGCCCGGGAGTCTCTTACACAACACCTTCCGACGGCATTTGGGGATAAATACCACGTGACATTTGCACTCCCATTCCATTTGGATTAGGCTTACCCGATCGCCCATCGTGGATCTCCTTTTCGTGCGCTTTGGCGGCTCACGGCAAGGAGGTTTCGCGATGAATTCCTGGATTTGTCAAACCTCTGCTGCCAACCCGGCAGAGCCGGGGGGGCTCCTACGAGGCCCTAGTTTGATCGGTCCATATCGAGGTGCGTATGCAGTACCCCGTCTTAGGTTTTCCCACAGGCCGTCTGAGGCATCCCGAAAGTGTAGATAAGGAGTGACGATTAAGAGGCCGCCTTTGTCCATAAAATGTCCTAGCGGCTAGGAGGACACCATGACCACTCGTCGCCAGTTTCTCACGCAAACGGCCATCGCAAGTTGCGCCGCGGCAGAGTCTATGAACGTGGGGCAGGCCGTCGCGAACGACGTGCGCTCCGGCTCGCGGCCGTCCATCGACGCCTATCGGATCGCACATACTGATTTAGTCGTGTCACGCCTCGGCTATGGTGCGGGAAGCCTACTCAGCTGGGACAAGGAGCCCGTCAACGCCGACGACATTACCAAGGCTACACGCCTGGTCCACGTGGCCTATGACAACGGCATTACCCTATTCGATCACGCCGACCTGTACGCCTACGGCAAGTCCGAGGAAGTGTTCGGTGAGGTACTGAAACAATCACCGGGCCTTCGCAACAAGATCGTGATCCAATCCAAATGCGGCCAGGTCTTCTCCGAAGGCGGGCTGGGCAGCCCTATCCGCGTGGATCTCAGTCGCAAGCACATCGTGAGCGCCGTGGAAGGGAGCCTCAAGCGGCTGGGAACGGATCGTCTCGATATCCTGCTGCTGCACGCAGTCGATGCGCTGGTCGAGCCGCAGGAAGTGGCGGCGGCGTTTGAGTACCTCCATCGTAGCGGCAAGGTGCGCTATTTCGGGGTCAGCAATTACAACACCCCTCAGATCGCGCTTTTAGAGAAGAGCGTGCGCCAGCCTATCGTGGTCAACCAGATCCAGCTCAGCTTGGCGAACCCTGGTCCCCTGACCGAAGGTATGCAGTTCACTCTGCGCATCGCCAAAGGAGGAAGAATGAGCGATGAGTCGATTGGCCTCGCGGGTAGTGGCACGATCGACTACTGCCGCACGAACGGTATTCAAGTGCAAGCTTGGTCGCCGCTGCGCGGGGTGTTGAAACTCCCGGCGGATGCCAGTCCACAGCTGAAAGCCACCGTACAGTTGGTCGCGGAGCTGGCCAGGAAAAAGAACACCACGCCGGCGGCGATCGCGCTCGCGTGGCTGCTGCGCCATCCGGCCGGCATCGTCCCGATCCTCGGCAGCGACAAGCCTGAGCACCTTGTCGAGGACTGCGCAGCCGATCGCATCAATCTCAGCCGCGAGGAGTGGTACGACTTGTTTGCTGCGACGGCCGCCTGACTGCATTCGCGGTCCACGAGGCAAGGCGGTCAAAAGTAATCGCCCTTACAACGATAGTCGACGCGAGAGTGTCTCAGAGGAGACTACAACTAGAAGTATGTTTCTGAATCGCATCGTAGTTAACGCAGCTGTCTTCACACTGGTGAGCATCTCAGGCGCACGGGTGTACGCGGCATCGACGCCAGAGGAAGGTACACGCGTGATTCCAAGCCGCACGCTGCCGGTGCCGAACACTGTCAGTCCGCCCATGCAGGAGCTGCTTAAGCACGATTACCATTTCCCTGTTCCCAGGACGATTGAAGAGTGGCGGCAATTTGCGGGTGGGACGTTGACGGAACACGCTACGCTCGCCCAACAGGAACAGCTGGCCGAGTTGAGTGCCTAGCTCGGTGTCACCGTCACCGGGCAGAGCATCGACGGCGTTCCATGCTACGAAGTGACGCCAAAGGTTGTCAAGGCCCGCAACCGCAACCGACTTCTGGTCGACCTACACGCCGGGGGTTGGATGGGCGGGGGCGAGAGTTCGGCACTCGGGGCGATCATTCTGGCCGGCTTGAATGGAATAAGGGCCATCGCCGTTGATTTTCGCGTGCTGCCGGATCATCCCTTCCCAGCGGCCATGGATGATTCCACAGCTGTTTGGAAGGATGTCGTCAAGCATACAAAGCCCGGCAATATCGCTGTGACTGGAAGCTCGGCAGGCGGCGCGATGGTGTTTTCGCTGGTCCAGCGCGCAAAGCGAGAAGGCCTTCCGCTGCCCGCAGCGGTGGTGTCTGACTCACCGTTCGCAGATCTGAGCAAGACAGGCGACAGCTACCACACAAACGAGTGGGTGGATAACCGGATTCACGGCTACGAGGGCTTCTTGCAAGCGCTGGCAAGACTCTATGCCAACGGACGCGATTTGAAGGATCCGCTGATCTCGCCGGTCTACGGTGACTTCGCCGGGTTTCCGCCGACATTTTTGGTGAGCGGCACGCGCGACCTTTTCCTCTCCAATGCCGTTCGCGTCCAGGGGAAGCTGCTCGAGGCGGGGGTACCGACACAGCTGGTTGTCGCAGAGGCCTTCACTCACGGAATCATCCAGGAGGCTGTGATGCGTGACGTTCCCGAGGGCTTTGCGATTTATTCGTATATCGCGAGATTTCTCGATACGCATCTTGGCCGCTGACATCTCCCGCGCATCGGGATACGGTGTGGGCGATGCAGTCTTTGAGCGGATTTAGATTGCGCCATCGTCTTCTGCCGCAGATTGGCGATCCACTCTCGAGCCGCCGCGCTATAGGTAGTGATAAATCGCGGCGTGGCCGGCATCGACCAGGACGGTCTCACCGCTCTGCACAGGGTGGTGCTGGCGCATCATGCGGACCTGGTGGAGATTCTGAAGGCAGGTGGGGCGAATTTGAACGCGACCGACCGATTTGGTTACACGCCGCTCCACTACGCAGCTTCAGTCGATTTCGGCAATGCGGGAACCGTCAAGGCGCTTCTCAAGGCCGGGGCTGGTCCGAACATCAAGGAATAAGGAAGGCAAGACGGCCGTCAGCCAGTCACTCAATTACCCGCACATCCGAGCCCAGCGCAGTCAATCAAGATAGAAGACTGCCGTGCGGCTGACGGTCCGTGGCCTGGCCCCGGATCGCAAATCAATGGGCTTGCTGCGGGGGCTCAGACATGGAAGATCTCCGGTGTCATCGTGGGCCCGTCGAGATGGCCAACCAGGCGCTTCTCGAGTGCGTCGCGGACGGTGCCAAGGTCGTTCCGTAATTTCTCTAGCTCTACCGGTTCGAGAGGCTTGAAGGCTCGTGCCACTGCCACATTTTGGTCGATGTATTCCATATGAGGCATTCCAATGACGGCGGTTGTGACGGGCAATCCCATGGAGTAGCGGAGCAGGGAATCGACGGCGGCCTTCCCCTCGCCCGTTCCATTGATGAAGTCTTGCCCGGTTACCTTCATGGCGATGATGCCAAGGTTCTTCTTATTGGCGGCGGGCAGAGCCAGCTCTTCAAAGCGGCCGTTGCGTGTGGGATTGAGTGACATCTGCACACAATCGAGGTCGTGGCGCGCGATGGCCTGTGCCATCACCTCGCCGTTGGTATGGCTGGTCATGCCGATAAAACGCGCCAACTTCTGCTCGCGCGCTTCGAGCAAACCCTTCAGCGCGCCGTCGGGGGCTTCGATTTTTGCCAGGTCGTCCTCATTTCGGAGGCTGTGAATGTGAAGCAGATCAACCTGGTCCGTCTGCAGGCGCTTCAAGCTGCCTTCGATTCGGCGTAGCAGATCGTCGCGTGTGCGATCAGGTGCCTTGGTGGCAAGAAAGACTTCCTTGCGCCGCGTTGCCATCACCTTGCCGACGCGCATTTCGCTCTTGCCCTCGCCGTAAGCGTAGGCAGTGTCGAGATAACTGATCCCGAGGTCGATGGCGTGATTGAGCGCGGCGAGCGCCTGGTCTTCATCTTCGTATTTCAGGAAGCGGCTCCCGCAACCAAAGGCAAGAATCGAAACCTTCGCGCCCGTTCGCCCAAGCACGCGCCGCGGGATTTTCTGTGCGGCACTGATCGACTCGGCCGTGAGAAGGGGCAGTGCCGGCCCAGCCGCCGCCCCCAGGGCAAGGCCTTCGAGAAATCTCCGTCGGGTTACGTCGTTGCTCATAAGCCCTCCTCGCGGATGCGTCGCCTTCTGGACACGCTCCTGACATTCT
>JACQNR010000380.1 GCA_016202975.1 Acidobacteriota bacterium | reverse complement strand
CTCCGACAGAAATAACTTTTCACCCCGCTTTGGCTTCGCCTGGGATCCCTTTGGGAAGGGCAAGACATCGATTCGCGGCGGCGCCGCCATATTCTTTGAGACCACCTTCTGGAACTCGCTCTCGAACAGCCGGTGGAACCTACCCTTCTATTCGTTCAACCTCGCCATGCCCGTCTTCGGCTTTCCGGGCCTGCCCACTTACGGGCCCACTGATATTAACGGTTTGCCGAGTGGTGCAGCCCCGACGCATTCAGGCCCCCCGAACAACGCCGGGATTGGCCCTGCAGGTGCCGGGTGGCTGGGGAATCTCCAAGGATGGCTGCCCTCGAATCCCAATCTCGCATTCCTGACGGGCATCCCAGACCCCGACGGGCTCCGCAGCCCGTACGTTATAAATAACTTCTTCGGAATCCAGCAGGAGCTCTCACCCTCAACCGTTCTTGAGGTCAATTGGGTGGGCACGATGGGCAGGAAGCTCTTCTGGGCGGAAAACCCCAACCGGGTCGTCAATGGCATCAACCGCGCAAGCTTGGCCGACCCCTGCTCCGGGACTACGATCACTGAGGATAGTCCCGGTGATGGGATCGGAACCGGTCTCGTCAACCCTTGCTTCGGAGTGCTTCGCACCTGGAAGAACAGCGTCAACTCCAGTTACAACTCCCTCCAGATGCAGCTCAACAGGAAGATGAGCCACGGACTGGCGTTCACGACCGCCTACACGTGGAGCCACTGGCTCGATTACCGCTCCACCTGGCACGCGCTGACCACTTCGGCCAGCGCCACCGAATTTAATTCCTGGGGCGCGTCGGGCTATTCTTATGACCCCACCAACGTCAGCCTCGAATACGGCAATTCCTCGTTCGACATCCGGCACCGCTTTACCAGCACCATCGTCTGGGAGCTGCCCTGGATGAAGGATCAAAGAGGCGTGGCGGGCAAAATCTTCGGCGGTTGGCAGACCAACTACCTGGTCAGCCTGCAGAGCGGTTTCCCCATGACGATTGGCGTCCGCAGCGACCTGAATGGCGATGGCTTCCGGAACGACCGACCGAACCAATTCAGTTTCGGGAACAGCCTCCGCATGTCCAACGACCTGTTTGTCGAAGGGTCAGGGCTCGCCGAAGGTGAAAGCTTCATGACCAGCCTGTTCCTTAACGAGGCCGACAGCGTGACAAGCGTAACTCCTGGACTCAACGGCAACCTCGGACGGAACACTTTCCGTGGGCCGGGCTTCGCCTCGGTGGACTTCTCGGCCTTCAAGAGCGTGGCCATCACCGAGCGATTTAAGGTGGAGTTCCGGGCGGAGTTCTACAACCTCTTTAACCGCGTCAACCTGCTCCCGCCCGACGCGAGGCTGAACTCTGGAACCTTCGGGCTGTCGCAGGAAGCCTTCGACCCGCGCGTCATTCAGTTCGGGCTCCGGATGAGCTTCTAAATAGTCCACAATTCAATACGTCAGGGGGACGAAACTTCGTCCCCCTTTTTGTTTGTCGTAGCGCCGCCATCCTGGCGGCAAGGAGCTGCCGGCAAGATGCCGGCGCTACAGCTTACTCAAACCGGCTGCGGTACTCCCGGCAAAGAGGGGAGCCTTGTTGGCAGAGAGTCTGGAACTCGCGGCGGGCGGTGGTGCGGTCGCCGGACTTGAGCAGAGCGAAGGCCAGGTTGAGCCGCGCAATGGCGTAGTCCTGGGAGATTTGCAGAGCGCGGCGGTACTGGGCGATGCCTTCCTGGAGGCGGTTCGTGTTGGTGTACGCGGTGCCGAGATAATTCGCGCCGATGGCACTTTCCGGCCCCAGCTCGGCGGCGCGGCGGAGCGGTCCGATTGCTTCCCTGTAACGCTGCATTTCCACCAGAACAATTCCGAGCTCCTGCTGGGAGGGCGCATAACTGGGTTTCTCTTCGACAGCCCTTGTGAACCAGCGCCGGGCTTCTTCCAGATTCTTTTCGCTGCGGGCCGCAAGCCCCAGTCCGTGCCAGGCGAGGAAATTGCGCGGATTTTCGTGCAGGGCCAGCTCCAGCCAGGGGCGTGCCGCAGGGGCTTTCCCCTGCGCGATGTAAACCCGGGCGAGCCCCATCACCGCCTGCTGAAATGTGGGATTGAGCTTCAGGCAGGCGAGGAATTGAGTCTCCGCGTCGTTCCAGCGCTCGGCGCGTGCGGCGTTTTCGCCAAGCATGAAAGGAATCAGGTAGAGTTTGGGCTCCTCCGCGCGGGCGCGGGCGAGCAGCGCGTTCGATTCGCCGACTCGGCCCGTGGCCGCTAGGTCCGTCGCGCGCAAGATGGACTTGAAGGTTTGAAGGCGGTCTTTGGGGTCGGCGAGTCCACTGTGCGGGGGCGGCGCGGCGGGAGCGGAATAGGCGACGTAGCCAAGCGACTTCAGTTTTTCGACGGTTTCGGGCGCAAGCGGTGGACCCTTGGCCGCCGCGGCGGGCGCGGCGTAGCGTCGCTCAAGATTTTGAAGCTCAGCTCGCAAGGCTTCCGAGTCCGAGCGGCGGCTTTCGATGAGATTCCGGGTCTCACCAGGATCCGCGGCCAGGTCGTAAATTTCCGCGCGCGGCGCTTCGACAAAACGGAACTTGCGCGAGACGAGCGCGTGCAGCGGCGCCCATCCGAATGAACTCCAGGGATAATAGGTTTCGCAGTACACGGGCCGCTCGGCCGGCGGGGGCTTGCCAAGCGCCAGCGAGGCAAGGCTTGAGCCCTGAAACTGCCCACGGATCGGGTCACGCAGGCGCAGCAGGTCCAGGAGCGTCGGTGCAAGGTCGATCGTCCCTACCGGCTGCGAAATGACTCGACGTGCGCCCTCACTGTGCGGAAGCTTGAGGATGAACGGCACGTGCGTAGTTGCGTTGTAGACAAAAAACCCGTGCTCGTCCTCGCCGTGCTCGCCGAGCGACTCACCGTGGTCGCCGAGCAGCGCGATCAGGGCGTGGTCGTATTCGCCCGAGCGGCGGAGTTCACCAAACAAACGCGCCAACTGCGAATCCGCATAGGCGACCTCGCCGTCATAGAGACGGCCGGCGTAACGGGTCCGATAGGGCTCAGGCGGATTGTAATCGCTGTGCGGATCGAACAGGTGCAGCCAGACAAAGAACGGCTGTCGCGGAGACTTACCGCCAGGCCGGGCCTTCAGCCACGCGAGTAGGCGGTCGACCGTGGCGTCGGCGCGCCGCTCGATGCTGCCGGGATTGCGCGTCTCAAACTGCCGCGCGTCGAAGTGGTCGTCGTAGGTATCAAATCCGCGGTTAAAACCCCAGGTGCCGTCGAGCACGAAGGCGCTGACAAACGCCGCCGTCATGTAGCCTTGGCGTTTGAAAGTTTCCGCGAGCATGCCGACGCTCGGTGGAATGCCGGAACTGGTGAAGTCGCGGACGCCGTTCGAGACCGGATACATGCCGCTCAGGATGACCGTGTGTGAGGGCAGCGTGATCGGCACCTGCGCATAGGCATTAGCGAAACGCACGCCCTCCTGCGCGAGGGCGTCCATCGCCGGAGTCTCCACGCGCCGCGCGCCGTAGCAGCCCAGTCGGTCTGCTCGAAGCGTATCGACGGTGATGAGGAGCAAAGAAGTCTTTGCGGCAGGCGAGGACTGGGCTGGCGCTGCGATGGGCAGGAACAGAACCATGGTCGCGAGGATGGACAAATGGCGCGGCACTCGAACCATATTCTGGCTTCTGACTCCTGACTTCTCGCTTTTCACTTTTCACTCGCCACGGCTTTCGCCTGGTCGAACTCGCGCGCCGCATCGTCGGCACGGCCCAGCGCCTGATAGGCTTGTGCGAGATTGTAGTGGGCTTTCGCCGCGCGCGGGGCAAGCTGAACGGCGCGTTCGAGCGCGCGTGCCGCATCCGCCGGACGCTTCAGGTAGAGATAGACTTCGCCGAGCGCGGCTTGCGCCCGGGCGTAGTCGGGGTTGATCTCCACCGCGCGCTCGAACTTCTTCTGGGCCGCGTCCACGCGCTGCTTTTTGAGATACACGGCCCCCAGATTGTAGGCGGCGGCAAAGTTCGTAGAATCGAGCTCCAGTGCGCGCTCCAGCGCCACCGTCGCGGCGTCGAGGTTATTCGTCTGAAGTTGCGCCAGGCCAAGATAGTACGCCGCGAGCGCAAACTTGGGATCGATGCGCAGCGTCTCTTCGAAGCGTTCGATAGCGCGCGGAAGATCCCGCAACCGGAAATAATTGAGCGCGGTCAGATAATTGATGGTGACCGAGTGAGTCTCGGTCTTTTCCGCCTGTTTGAGTTTGGAGAGCGACTCCTGATAGCGGCCGCGCTGGCTGTCGGCGAGCGCGCCGGAGAGCAGCTCATACACCTCGATCCGGTCTTTCGGATCGGGCAGCGACAAACCGCCAGCCTCCGCGAACGTGCCAGCTGAAACGGCCACGTACCCCAGCGACTTCAACCGCTCGAGCAGCGCCGGATCGGTAAACTCTCGCTCGCCTGCCATGCCGCCCGAGGGCGTCAGCCGGCGGATCAGGCCATTTAGCCGGTCGCGCATTTCATTCCCCGTGGCCCGGCGCGTGGAGTATAGATTTTTCAACTCACCAGGATCAGCCCTAAGATCGTAAATCTCCGGCTTGGGTGCTTCGATGTACTTGATCCCCCGCGTTTGCAGGCTGCGCAATTGATTCCAGCGAAAGTGGAGCAGTGGGAGATAGGTTTCCGCATAGAGGCTCGATGGGGAAGATCCGGCGCGGCCCTGCACCAGGCTGAGCACGCTCCGGCCTTGGATGCTCGCGGGCGCGGAGATTTTCAGCGCCTGCAGAATCGTGGGCATGACGTCGGTGAGCGACACTTCATCGTCGACAACGCGCGGCGCCACACCGGGAATCTTCATGACCAGGGGGATATGAAGCGTTGAGTTATAAATAAAGAACCCGTGCGTTTCCTCCCCGTGCTCGCCAAGACCCTCGCCGTGATCGCCCGCCAGTACGACGAGCGACGAACTGAAGATTCCCTGCTCTCTAAGCGCGGAGAACAAGCGTCCGGCCTGAGCGTCCGCAAAAGCAATCTCACCGTCGTAGGGACGCGCGCGGAAGCGGCTGGCAAAAGGCTCGGGCGGAGTGTACGGATGGTGCGGGTCATACAGGTGAACCCAGAGGAATACCGGCCGGCGTGGTCCGAGCTTCAGCCAGCTCAGCGCTTCGTCCACAACCAGGTCGCCGCGGCGTTCCATCTGGTCGAGATTGGTCTCCAGCAGCCGGCTGAAGTCAAAATGATCGAAGTAAGTATTAAACCCCTGATTGAGCCCGAAGCGCGAATCCAGCACCGCCGAGCCGATGAACGCCGCGGTCGTGTAACTCTGCTCGTGCAGGATTCGTGCCAGAGTTGGAATATTGGGCGGCAGCTTGTTCCCGCTGAAGTCGTGCATCCCCGTCGCCATCGGAAACATGCCAGTCAGCAGCGACGTGTGGGCGGGCAGCGTGATGGGTACGGGCGAATAAGCGTGCGTGAAGCGCGCTCCGGCGCGCGCCAGCGCGTCGATATTCGGCGTCTCCGCGGCCGCGTACCCGTAAGTCCCGACGTGGTCGGCCCGCAAGGTGTCAATCGTCACCAGGATGACGCTAGGTTTTTCGGGCGTTATGGCTGGCCCGTCCGGGGAACCCTCGACCGAGAAAGTGGCCACGAACAGGCACGCGCAGATTGCGGCGACTCGAGCCCCGATGGGATTTCCCCGCGTGCTCACGCGTCCGCCTCGCCTTCCTGAAGTGCCTGTTCGACGCGCTCCAGAACGATGGAAGTCATCAGCGGATGACCCTCGAGCGACTGGGCAACGCCAATCACCAACTTGGGGTGCTTTTCCCTTTCGGGTGCAACCAGATTCGGCAGGTCGCGCCGCAGGTGGATGCCCATGGTCAGAAAATACGGGATCACGATGACGCGAGTTGAGCGCGCGTTAGAAGCCTCTTCGATAGCCTCGCCCAGGTTGGGGTGGGCGCAATCCAGGAACGCCGCACGCACGAAATGGAACCGCCCAAGGCCGCGGATCTGACTGGCGAGATCGTGGACGCCTTGGTTCGCTTCCTCCACGACGCTGCCGTGGGCGAACAAGATGATTGCGAGTCTTTCGCCGTCTGCCGTCATATCAGATTTCCTGACCGCATCCTCATTTTATATTGGATGCGCGGGGTTGGGTAGCAATGCGCGGGGTGGAGATTCGATTTCCCGCGGCGGTTACATGCGAAACGTCCAGCGCAGCTTGATGGCCAGGAATTCATTGTCCGGCGGGAGCGACAAGTCCGGAGTGTAAAGCAGGTGCCGCCAGCCGCGGTTCCAGACGACGAAGAGGTCCCGACCGGGCTTGAACGTCCAGCGCAGGCGGGTGTTTGCGCCGACATTCTGTGACTCAGTGTCGTATTGAATAAAGCTGGTAAGAACAATATTGGGATTCCACGCGAAGGAAAAGTTTGACTGCCAGAGCCGCTGGACGAAATTCCCTTCCCGCAGACGGCCGAAATTGTTCTGGAAATCAAGCCCAGCCTGCCACCGTCCACGCGCCGAGGTCCAGCTTGCCGATTGCCCCCACTGGCGGAGCGTGCCGCTGTAGAAACTTCCCAGACTCGCCGCCGCGCCAACCTGCCACTGGCGGTGGCGGCTCGACGCTGCCCCAACCCACCAGCGATTGAACTGATAGCCTCCCGGCGCGATCACCACGTCAGGCGCAATCTCGAAAGGGCGCACCAGCAGCTCGTACTGGGGGGTAATTTCGAACCAGAAGGCCTCGCCGGATTCGGTCTGAAATTCGAGCGGCGTGGAATCGACCCTCCAGGATTCGTTCACTCCGGCGATATTGTCCACACGATTTATGTAAGCCCTGAAGAAAGCCTGGCGGACCCATCTGAGGGAGCTCGTTCGCGAGGGCCGCGGCTTAAAGGCGCAGCCGCTTCGATATTGGCGCGTTCCCGGACGCGGCAGAAATCCCAGCGCGGGATCGAGGGCGTCACCAAACTCGTGAATCTGGCCCAAGCAATCCAATTTGTCGTTTGGGTAATCCACCTTGAAGCCCCAGCCGGCGCGCTGGCCCTGCTGGGGGTTGTCGCCGGCGCTGAACGCCGTCCATCCGCCTACCAGCAGGTTCTTATTGCCTCGAAACGTGGACGTCCTCCATATCGCGTCGAATCCCACAAGACTGTTGTTCCTCAAGCCCTCCGGATCACCGTGCGTGATCATGGCGCCCACGCGAAATTTTTTGGTGAAGTCGTAGGAGACGCGCCCGGCAATAAGATTGACGGCCGGGGCCAGGGGCGTGGCGCGCGTTTGCACATCCAGAACGCCCAGATTCCATTGACCCACCCGCCCGTTCAGCTTCAAACCCGCGTCGATCGGAATCTGCTGGCCCTGAAGCAATCCGATGCGCCGGGTGAAGAACGGAATGAGGTTGGTGCCGAGTCCCAGGCCGAATTCGTACTGATTGGCTCCTTCGAGAAAGAACGCGCGCTTTTCCGGAAAGAATAGCGGAAAGCGCGTGAGATTGATCTGGCGGGAGTCCACTTCCGTTTCGGCGAAGTCGGTATTGACGGTGAGCACGGTGGCCAGCTCGGGCGTGACGCGCCAAGTAAAATCAAATCCGCCGGTGCCTTGCCACGCGCGCGTGCTTGTTCCGAAAAAGTCCTTCATGCGACCGATGGCGTAAGGGCTGAATTCGATCCCCCGGCCTTGTTTCAGGTTCTCCGTTCCTTTCAGTGTGCCGGCGCGGCTCAAGTCGTAGAAGAAAGAGTCGAGCGTGGGCGAAGTCCAGCGCAGAGTCGTACGGTCACGGGGCACGTACCTTTCCAGGTTGAGCCCCCACTGGTTCAACCCGGGAGTAAAGGTCATCGTCCGCACCGGAATCTCGATTTCCGCCGACCAGCCCGAATCAGTCCGGGCCGTGCGAGCGTCCCAGATGCCGTCCCAGTCAAACGACGGGTGCTCGGGATCGGAAATCAAGCCATCAATGCGCGTGCCCGCAGCGTTGATCCGGAAGGAATATCCCGTGCGCTTGTCGCCGTAGGTATCAAGGACCACGGCCACGGAATCGTCCCCCTCGAAGTCGCCGTCTCGGCGCATGGTGTGGACCGCGATTCGGGCGGGTTCGGGGTCACTGCAGAGAAATCCGAAGTAAAGCGTGTCGCGATAGATGAGGACGCGAACCTCAGTCTTGTAGGGCGTGGGCTCGCCGGGCCGGGGAGATTGCTGCACCAGATCCGCGACAAATCCCGCGTCCTTCCACGCCGCCTCGTCGAGCCGCCCGTCGAGCTTGATGGCTTCCTGCGCGGGACTGGCGCTGACCGTATCTGAGTTGCCCTGGCCTGCACCCGCCTTGAGCTGTACGGCTCCAGCACCAAGAACCAATGAAGCCAGCAATATGCATTTGCGAACTTTAGAGCCCGATGGAGAAGAAGACGCTGGCTCGCCGGAATCCCTGGGTGCAATCCCTCCGAGTTTCATGGCAGCCGGCATGTGGGCACGCGAAGCGCTTGCGCGGAACCAGGGACGTAATAATCAGCATTCTCCCGGCAGGAAGAGGCTGGCGGCGCCGAAGACGCCCACGTTGGTCTTGAGCTTGGCCGGAAGGATCGGCGTCTTGACGGCGAACTGCCGGTTGATCGTGTAGTGGGGGATGGTCTGGCGGACCTTGTCGAACAGCGGCTTCCCGATCCGAGCGACGCCGCCCCCGATAACGATGGCTTCGGGATCGAGCAGCGTGATCATGCCCGCCAGCCACACACCAAGGAAGAAACCGGTCTCATCGAGAACTTCTCTCGCGATAGGGTCACGCTGTCGGGCCGCCTGCTCAATCATTTTGGGTGAAATGAGTTCATGGTGGCCGCCGCTCAGTTCACGAAGCAAGCTCGGCGCCGAGTGCTCCTGCTCGAGCCGCACGCGAGCACGGCGCGCCATCCCAGGCCCGGCCGCCAACGCCTCGATGCAGCCCAGCGTTCCACAACCACACCGGTAAGGGCTCTTGTAATCGATTGAGACGTGCCCGCCCTCCCCCGCCACGCCGTTCTTGCCGTGATAGATCTTCCGGTCAATGATGATTCCCGTTCCGATCCCGGTGCTGACGGTGACATAAAAAATATCGCGATAGCCCACGGCGGCGCCGAAGAGCACTTCAGCAAGCCCTGCGGCGTTCGCGTCGTTTTCAACTTTCGTGGGAACTCCAAACTTGCTCTCGATCAGTCGGGTCAACTGAATGTTTCTCCAGCCGGGGAGATTGGGCGGATTGATGACTAGGCCGGTTTGGGGATTGTGCGGTCCAGGCGCGCAGATGCCAATGCCAAGGATTCTTTCCCTGCCGCCCGCGCACTTCACCAGAACCGAAATCAGCTTTGCGATCTGGCCGAAGCTGGCCTTGAAACCCTTCTCCGCACGTGTGGGGACAACGGCGGATTTCACCAGGCGGGCCGTCAGATCGACGAGTCCACCGGCCACTTTGGTTCCGCCCACGTCGATTCCGATGATGTATTGGGGCATCCGCTTCACCTCCTTCACAAGATTGGGAGATGGAGAGTATACCTCAGCCTCTGAAAGCAAAAAGGAGGAGTTTGGCTTGTGGCGCCGGGGGGGCACGTGGAGTAGGAAGTCGGCCTCATCACCCGCGTGGTCACGTTGCTTGACGCTCGCGGAAAGCTTCTCTAAGATGACTTCAAGCTGCAAGCAACATGGACTGCTGAGGATTCATGCCGCGCAAACGTCGTTCACAGGCTGCTCGATCCGGACAGGGCTCACTCGCCGAAGTCCTGATTCCCGAAAAGGATTACTTCCGCATCGGCGAAGTCAGTGATCTGACCCAGACCAAGTCCTACGTCCTGCGCTTCTGGGAAACCGAATTCCCCATGCTCAAGCCGGTGAAGAGCTCTACAGGCCACCGACTCTATCGACGTGAGGACGTTCAGACAATTCTCGAAATCAAGCGTCTACTCTATGAAGAAGGCTACACCATAGAGGGAGCCCGCAAGGAACTCGCCAAGGAAGGCGCGGGCGAGCGCTCGCAGAAGGAACTCTTCAAACCACGCAGGGACGGAGTTCAGCTGAGCTTCATCCGGAGGGAACTCCAGGGAATCTTGACAATGCTTTCCCGCAAGTGCTAGCGTGAAACCTCAGGTGCCAGGTGCGGGGTTTCAGGCATGAGGTTCCGTTTTGGGAGTGGTGGTCCGTCTGAAACCCGATCCCCCGAAACCCGACACCTGTGATTTCCGGGACGTAGCGCAGCCTGGTAGCGCACTTGCTTGGGGTGCAAGGGGTCGCCAGTTCAAATCTGGCCGTCCCGACCAAAAGAACAGTGAAAAGTGACGAGTGACAAGTGAAAGGCTGGTCGTTCCCGAAAACTCGCCACTTGTCACTCATCACTCGCCACTGTATTTCCGGGGCGTAGCGTAGCCTGGTAGCGCGCTTGGTTCGGGACCAAGAGGTCCCCAGTTCAAATCTGGGCGCCCCGACCATTCTTTTCAATAACTTCCGCTTCGACTGTACTTTCCGGAAGTCCCTTTGTGGGGTGGTTTGTGACGTAACCCCCTCAAACTGACCCGGTTTGATCGTTGCGAGGGCCTCGACGGCGAGTCTTTTGGCCGCCAGTCGCGGGTGGCTGTAAATCCGCATCATGGCCGGGTCAACGTGCCCCGCCAGTTCCCGGATAACCGCTTCTGGCTGGCCTGCCTCGCAAAGCTCGGTGATGAATTGGTGTCTCAGGTCGTAATAGCGGAGATTAGCCAAACGGGTTATCGCCTCAAACCCATTCTCGCGGTCTTCCTCAGCGGCGGCTTCCCGGAGTGACCGCCATGCCGTACGCCACCCGCCCCTACCCATTGGCCGAGTCCCGTCGATCTTGGGCCACTCGCGGCAGTAAAAGTAATTTGCCAGCGCATACGTCTTGAGCTTATTGGCTCGCTCGTTCAACGCAGCAATCGCCGACCATGCTTCGTCATTCAGTGGAATGGTCCGCGTCCCGGCATCGGTCTTGGACACTCTAACCGTGATGACCCGGTTGATTGGGTCCAGGTCGTCGTGCTGGTGCAACCGCCGATGTCACCTATAGTAGGTGGAACGAGGTATGCCCAACTCTTCCAGCGTGCGCGCTCTCGACAAGGGAGACCTCCGCACCAGATCAATCACTTCTCGTTTCCGCTCCGCTCCCATGCGTCCATACCGCCTCCGCTCGCTCGGCCCTATAAGAGGCTTTTTTTCAGCGTCAGATTGGCCAGGCTCAACTCCGCCACCAGCTGCCGAAGACGGTCTTTCTCCTCGTGCAGTTGACGAACCTCCTCCGAAGTGGCTTCCCGCTTCGTGTTCCCACGCAGCCGACCTTTGCCGGCTTCCATAAAGTCCTTCAGCCACTTAAAGTAGATCGTGGGGTGAATCCCCTCGCGCCGGCACAGCTCCGGAATCGCGACCTCTCCCCGGATCCCTTCCAGCACGATGCAGATCTTCTCCTCGGCGGGAGACTTCCGTCCGGTTACTTGGCGGGTGCGGCGAATTAACTGGCGCGCCGCCTCCCCCCCCGCCCAGGCGGGCGAGCCCCCTTCTACTCTGACAGGTTCTTCACCCATGGTTCACTCCCTTTCAATGCTGCGCAGTCTGGCGCAGGTCGAGGGGTGAACCAGGGCCAAAACTATTGCTTAGACATCCTCAACCTACAGTCTCACTTTGGCTGAAGGCGGACATGGCGCGCAATCTCTGGGCGTTGTTGGCGAAAGGAGAGTCCTATCGAAAAGTAGTCTAGAAGAGCTTCGCGGTCAACGGCTGCGAAGGAGATCGAGACAATGGCAACACAGGTCGGACCGACGAACTCGAAACCTGACCATTATCGTGACCCCAAGGGGCCGACCCAGCGGTTTAGGCGTGTTCGTGCGGATGTCCCATTGGGGCGCAGAGGGAGAACGAGTAGTTCCTGCTGACGCCGGATACAGGTGTGCAACCGCCTAAGTTCGCCATGCTCACGATTCTTGTTGCAAAACGGGAAGCAGTCCATACAGATAATCCGTCTGCTCCGTGATCGCCAACTTCCGGCAGACCTCCTCAGAGGCCTGGCCCTTGGCCACCACCACCTCCGCCTCTCTAAAACGGACGCTGATCTGTTCGCTGGTATACCGCTTTCTAGGCATCCCTACCCCCTTTTCCAGTCCATTTCTAGCTCCAAATCCTAAATTACCAGCTGGACCGGTCTAAGGGGGGGCAGGTCAGCATAGAAACGCGACAACGATAATCCTGCGCTAAATATTCATCGCAAGACTTTAGCTAAAGCTCGCGCAGGCCGGCCGCAATCGGCACACGCGTGGCGCGTATCGCCGGCAACACGCCGCCGATGAATCCGATCGACAGCGCCCACTTCAGGCCATCCCAGAGCAGTTGGCTTGAGACGTCGAGGGCGAAGACCACTCGGCCCGAGGCGCCTGCCGTTGATGCCACGAAGCCGTCAAAGATCCCCCAGGTGATGGCGGCACCCCCTATACCTCCCAACGCCGCCAGCAACATCGTCTCAAGCAGCACTGATAACAACACTGGCATCGGCCGAAACCCCACCGCGCGCAAGGTTGCAATTTCCCGCGTCCGCCGGGCGATCGCTGTGTAGGTCGCGTTAACCGCGCCGGCTATCGCGCCCACCGCCATGATCACGCCGATGATCGCCCCCAGCGTCGTGATGAGCCGGGTGAAGGCCTTGGTCTGCCGGTTGTAATACTCTAGTGTGGTTTGCACATTGACCTTGAGCCGCTGATCACTCTCAACTGCCGCCTTGAAAGCCGCCAGGGCACCGGCATCGGTCAGGCGTGCCGTGAGCGAGGACCAACTGCCGCCGCGAAAGTAGTCCGCGCTCACCACACTCGCATCACCCCATATCTCCGAACCATGGGCATCGCCGGAATCAAAGATCCCGACAACGGTCCAGGGTTGCTTGTCGAATTTCACCGGGGCGCCCACCTTCAGTCCCGCGAATTCCTGCTGCGCATCTTTGCCGACAACGAGTTCGCGTAGCCCCGGTGTGAACCGGCGGCCCGCCGTTATTTTGATGTGAGGCCATAACTCCCAGACCCGATCACCTACCCCGCGTATGCCGACGCGGGCGTCCAGACCGGTGCTTTTCCTAGGGAGATTGCCGACCACCAATTGTTCCGGCGAGACGATGGGCTTGTTTTCAGAATTTTTCAGGATGTACGGCAGTGGCGTAATCAGGGCGACGCTCTCCTGGCTGAGTGTCGAGGTTGACTCGGAGAGCGCGCCGGACCTCAGGATCATGACGGTATCATCGCTGCCGGTCTGCGAGAGCTTCCGCTCAAACCCCGCCGCCATCGCCAGCAGCGCCACCAACACCCCGACCACGCCGGCAATGCCCACGACAATCACTGCCGAAGAACCGATCCGCTGCGGGATGGTGGCAATCCCCACCCACAACACCGAGGCGGTTTGTTGGCCGGGACGTGTGACTGCCAGCCACAGGGCCAGTGCCGCCGCCAGCACCGGCAACATCCACCAGGGCGACCACAGCAGTAGTCCCATGAGAAGGCTGAGCCCGATGATCAGCAGCAGCCAGAAACCCAGGTTTTTTAACAGGTTCATGATATCGCCGCCTTAACCGCGTGATAGTGCAACGAGAATGCGTAGCCGCAACCCACGCAACGCCGGCAATGCCCCGACAATCACACCCATGAGCATCGCCAGCGTCAATCCGCGCAACCAGACATCCGCTCTCAAGGGCTCAGCCGGTATCAGCAGAGCGTAGCCCGGCAATGATCTCACTACAGTGAGCGTGAGTGTCGCCAGGGCAAGGCCGGCAACACCACCGAGCAGGAGCAACAGCATCGATTCGCTTAACACCATCCCCATGATGCTCCGGCCGGAAAAGCCTATCGTTTTCAGGATAGCGAATTCCGGGATCCGCTCCTCCACCGCCTGCGCCATCGTG
>JACQNR010000411.1 GCA_016202975.1 Acidobacteriota bacterium | reverse complement strand
TTCACCGTCACGCCGCTCCCATACGCGCCGTTAAGAGTATACGTGTTGGCGACGGCGTTGCCCTCTCGATCGATCACCGAGTAGTGCGTTGTCTGCTCGGCCTCGAATCCCGCGGGCTTTCCTTCCCGCACCGGATCGCGAGGCTTGGATTTGGCGATTTCCTCGCGCAGCAATGCAGCGTAAGCCGAACTAGTGAGGCGTTGAGCCGGGACGTTTACAAAATCCGCGTCGCCCAGGAACGTGGCGCGATCGGCATAGGCACGGCGCATGGTTTGGGCAATCAGATGAATTGATTGGAAGGAATTGGGATGGCCGAGGTCGAGCGGCTCAAGGACGTTGAGCATCTCTATCAGCCCGATGCCGCCCGAACTCGGCGACGGCGCGCTCAGGATCTCATAACCGCGAAAAGTTCCATGAACAGGCTTTCGCAGCCTGGCCTTGTACTGCTTAAGGTCGCTCGTTTCGATCAGCCCGCCATGCTCCTTCACCGCGGACGCCAGCGCTTTCGCGACGCGCCCCCCGTAAAATGCCTTCGGCCCGGATTTGGCAATTCGGGCGAGCGTCGACGCGAGTTGCGGCTGCTGGAATAGGTCGCCCGCCTCATAGGGATTGCCGTCGCGAAGAAAAATTCGGTTCGACTCCGGGTTTCTGGCAAGGAGTTCTGCTTCCGCCCGCAGCGACTCGGCGAGCGCGAAGCTGACCGGGAACCCCCCACGGGCAAGACGAATGGCCGGCAGCAGGACTCGCGTCCACCGGAGTTTCCCGTATTTCCTGTGCGCGAGCGCCAATCCCGCCACCGTTCCGGGGACCGCAACGGCCCGTCCGCCAATGGTACTCGCTTCGGGGATTACCTCACCGTTGCCGTCAAGGTACATTTCCCGCGAAGCGGCGCCGGGCGCCTCCTCGCGGTAATCGACCACCACGGACTCGCCCCCTGCCATGCGGATCAGCATGAATCCCCCGCCGCCGATATTGCCCGCTTCGGGGTGCGTAACCGCGAGCGCGAAACCGACGGCCACCGCGGCGTCCACAGCGTTACCTCCGGCCTTGAGGATTTCAACGCCCACGTCCGCGGCGAGAGGCTCGCCGGCCACAACCATCCCATGCCGCGCCGCTTCCGCGGCATGGGCAAGCGCGCGCGGCGCTTGCCCTGCTAGCAGGATCAAGGAAACCAGCAGGATGCGAGTGAGTCGAATTCCGCGGCGCACGTGGGCCGGCTCGCCCAGCCCGGTCAGGAAACGAAGCCATGGGGGTTCAGCCATCGCTGAGGGCTCGAAGCCGTCCAATCTATGGGAACGCAAGGGGGGGCGTCAAGTGTTTGGGCGGCAAGAGTGGAAAATCACGTCGCCGTTCCGCTTGCCCCCTGCGGGGAGGCTGGCGTAGGATGCTTTTCGCGATTCAGATATGAGCATCTTTGCAGCTATCGACATCGGCGCGAACTCCGTGCGGCTCAAAATCGCGCGCAGCGTACTCCATCGCCTGAAAACGATTCACGAAGACCGCGTTGTAACCCGTCTGGGAGAATCGGTCTTCCGCTTCGGCGTTCTGGCGCCGGAAGCGATGGACTCGACGGTCAACGTGCTGCGGCGATTCCATCGCGCCGTGCAGGAATACGGTGCCGAACAGACTCGCGTGGTGGCCACCAGTGCGTTGCGCGACGCTCGAAATAGCGCCGCCTTCACTGCCTGGGCCCACGCCGCGACAGGATGGAAAGTGGAAATCATATCGGGCCTGGAGGAAGGCCGCCTGATACACCTCGGCATTCTTGCCAGTTCGCGCGTGACCAAGGGAAAGATGCTGCTCATCGATCTGGGCGGCGGCAGTTGCGAGCTGACCGTCTCCGAGCGCGGCCACATCCGCGAGATGACCAGTCTGCCGCTTGGCGCCGTGCGCCTGACCCAGGAATTTCTCCGCCGCGACCCGCCCCAGGCCATCGAGCTTCATCGCATGGGCACGCATATCACGGAGGCGGTCCGTGGAATCGAGAAGCGAATCGCGCGCGCCCGGGTGGACAGAGTCATCGCCACGTCGGGGACCTCGGCGGCGCTCGCGGGCGCGGCGCGCTGGATATCCAAGCGTTACAGCCTGCGCAAGGACAACCTGGTTTCGCGCGAAGTGGTTGAACGGCTCGCCGAAGAGCTCTCCGAAATGGATTACGACGAGCGCGCCAAGGTCCCCGGCATCGGACCGCGCCGCGCCGAGATCATCATCGCCGGCGCCTGGGTTTTTGCCGAACTGATGCAGCGCTGCAATCTCCCGGCGTTTCAATGCTCACCGCTCGGCTTACGCGATGGCGTTCTCGCTCAAATGCTCGCCGAACGTGACCGCGCCACGCGTTCACGCCGCCAGATCGAGTCCGACCGCTGGGATGCGATCCTCGCCATGGGCAAACTCTACCAGGTGGATATGCGCGCCGCCGAGCACGTGCGCGAACTCGCCGCGCAGTTATTCGATCAACTCAAAGATGTGCACAACCTGCCTCCGGAATACTCCCTCTGGCTCGCCGCCGCGGCAATGCTCAATGACATAGGCGGCTTCGTCAACCGCAACGGACGCCACCGGCACACCTACTACCTGATAGCCAATTCGGAGCTGCTGGGATTCACCCCAGAACAGCGGCAGGTCGTGGCTGCCATCGCGCGTTACCTCGGAAAATCCCGCCCCGCCCCGGGCGACACCATGATGAAAGGTTTGAGCCCCACAGACGAAAAAAACGTCCCCAAGGCCGTGGCGCTTCTGCGCCTCGCCAAGGCCATGTCACCCGGCGCGGAGAAGAATATCCAGCGCGCCAAGGCCACCGTCCAGGGAGGGAAGCTCCGCCTCACTCTCAAGGCCCGCGCCAGCGCCGATTTGGAGGTCTGGATCCTTCAGAAAGAACGGGGATTCTTCCGCGAAGTCTTCGGTCGTGACCTGGTAGTCCAGATTGCCTAGGATATCTTCGTGCCAGAAATGGGCTTGAACGCCGGCCGCGTAGCACGTCGGGGGCATGTCAGCTGCGAAGAGCTCATAACCCACCAACGTCTGCCTGACCAGTCAGTCGCGGACTTTCGAGGTAAAGTAGCTTCGAAGCGCGGCTTGGGCGGGCATGCTAGGATCGACGAATTCCAGGGCCACGAAATCCGGCTCGACCTTGCGTACGACTTTGGCCAGGAGTTCCAGCGGTTTAGACGTCCCCGGCAGGACAAATTCAAGGTGAACGGTGTCGTCGCGCTTCAAACCGCAGGAACCTTCGAGCAACATCCCCCTCGGCGCGAGGTTTACGCTGCGTAGCCGAAGATACCGGCCAACCGACCGGCAGTCCACATCGATCGAAAGGGGAAGCCGGAGGCCTCGGCGCTGCTCCTCCAGCATGGTGCCGCGCGCCGCGGCAAACAGGCCGCGTATCTTGGAGGCGCTCAGGGGTTTGGCAAGATAAAACGAGATCCCCACATCAAATCCCTTGAGCATGGTCTCGATGTCGTCGTAACCGGTAAACATGAGAATCGGGACGTCGTGGTTCGACTGGGAGGCGCGGATACGTGTGGTCAGCTCAAAACCATTCAGGTCCGGCATGTAAACGTCCACCGCGATCATGTCAAACTTGTCGGTCATTACACGCTGGGCGGCCTCGCGGCTATCCGACAAACCTACCACGTCGTACCCAAGCGGGCTGACCAGGATCTTGAAGACGTCCAGGACTTCCCGATCGTCGTCAACGACCATCAACTTGAGTGGTGAAACTCCATCGTCCGCCATACCAGGAGTTTCATCGGCAGCTTCGGAAGGAGACTTGAATCAGCCCTACGGCCGGGGGGAGGCATTCTGACGTGCCCCCTCGTCGGCGTGGATGGCGCAGATCCCTGGATTGTGGGGTCTGTGATGTCCCGAAGGGACAGGCCCTCATTCATCCTGAATGAGGGTTCCTTGGTGGAACACTGCTTTCCACCCCTCGGGCGTTTTCTTCCAGATCGTTGCCCGACGAGTGCGACGGACACGATATTGGACCAACCCGTACGTCAGCAGAAACGTGTTCGACGAGAGGCGATGGCAGTGGAAGTCGCTGGTCTCCCACGCCTCTTCCGGTGGATACGCGCACCGCTGTTCGAGGACGTCCAGTACCTGCTGTTTTGAATACAGCCGGCCCGAAGCGCCAATCTCCCAGAAGTCCTCGACCATCATTCGTTCGAAGTCCGAACGCGAAGTACCGGGTTCCGGGCGGTGGAGGATCAGTTCGCGCGCGGAAAGCTCTGCAAGGATATCGGCCAATTCAGGTTCGGTGGCTGGAACGAATTCCATATTTTTGAACCAAGGTAGAGCAAAGTTATGGTTTTGGAAACGCTGCACTTCCCACTACATCGCCAGGATGCGTTCGAGTTCGAACAGGTGCGGGTCGAGGATCTTGTGTTTGGCTACGACTTCGGCGAGCGGGATCGTCTTGATGCCGTCACGGTGGAGGCCGACCAGCACACCGAATTTTCCCTGCGCCAGGCAATCGGTTGCCGCGGCTCCCAGGCGCGTGGCGAGCACGCGGTCGAAGGCGGTGGGCGTCCCACCGCGCTGCACGTGCCCGAGCGTGGTGACGCGCAGATCGAAGCCCAGGCGTGCGCGGTTTTCCTTGAAATATTTCATCAGTTCGTCAGCGTTATATTTAGCGCCTTCGGCGACGACGATGAGAGCATGAGGCTTTTCCCTCCGATAGGCGTCTTCAAGTTCCTTGGCGAGCGCCGCAGGGTCGGTCTCTCGCTCGGGAACCACCACGGCTTCCGCGCCCCCGGCGAGCGCCGCCATCAGCGCCAGGTACCCGCAGTTGCGCCCCATCACCTCAACCAGAAAGGCGCGCTGGTGCGAAGACGCCGTGACCTTCAGACGGTCGATAGCCTCCAGCGCGATATTGAGCGCCGTATCGACGCCGATGGTGATGTCCGATCCGAAGAGGTCGTTGTCAATCGTCGAGGCGACGCCTACGACGGGAAAGCCCCGCAGCGCGAGCGCGTTCGAGCCCGTCTGCGTGCCGTTGCCGCCGATGCAAACGAGCCCATCGATTTGCTGCGTGCGGAGGTTGCGTACGGCCTCGGCGCGGCCCTCCTCGGTTTTGAATTCCTTGCACCGCGCGCTGCCCAGCATCGTTCCGCCGCGCTGCATGATGCCGCCCACGTCACGCGCGCCCAGTGGAACGAACTTCGCCGCGAGCAGCCCCGCGAAGCCCTGCTGGACGCCAAACACCGCCCAACCCTTGTGGATGCCCGTGCGCACCACGGCGCGAATCGCCGCGTTCATCCCCGGGGCGTCTCCACCGCTTGTTAAGACCGCAATGCGTTTCATAGCAACTCCGATTGGCCAGGACCAGGTTCGGGCATTTCAGTGAATATAGTGGTCGGCAGTGGGTCATCATAACCCAAATACGGAATGCCCGGCGCGATCGCATTTTCGATTCTCGCGCGGACCGATTAAGGCTAAGCTACAGTCTGTAAGGGCTGTGGGTGGGGAACTAAAGGTGTTTGTCATCGTGCATCGAGCGTCCTTGCGGCGCGAAGCGAATTCTTCAACCTAAGTCATAGCAGCTTGTGGCCTCTCTCTCCAGGCGTTACCGCGGCGGACCACCACCGCACCAAATTACGCCAGCGCCGGAACCGTCGTCCAGGTCATGACCAAAAGCGAGCAGGTCAAGATCCCGTCAGAGACCCAGCTTGAGTTCTCCCTTAAGGCGCCGATTACCGCCACGATGTGATTGGCCTTCGGCGAGGGTTAAGGGGTAGGGACTAGCGAGTGGCGCCCTGCCCAGTACCCTGCCGACACTCCGCGTCCCGTTAGTCCCATTGCCTCGGTCCTTTGTTTTCAAGAACATCCTCGCTTCGTTCCTGCAATTCTGAATATCAAGCTAACTCAGGCCAGCCCGCCAGGACGTTTTCTTTCAGCCAGTTGCCGCGCCCATGTCTCGCTAAAGTGGAGACCTTCCGGTGGAGCCTCGCCCTCATAAAGAAGGCGGCCCATCGGGCGCTTCTACATTCTTTGCTCCTTTGTTTTCAATAACATCGTGGGTTCGTTCCGCCATTTC
>JACQNR010000410.1 GCA_016202975.1 Acidobacteriota bacterium | reverse complement strand
GTGATGAACACTGCGGCGGTCATGCTTCAACAATCGGCGACAACGACGGCGCGCCTGAAGCGCAGTGTAGAGACCTTGCATCCCGCCTACTTCGCCATGGTCATGGCGACGGGGGTGGTGGCGATCGCCGCCAACTGGTTCGGCATTCGGTGGATTGCCGTACCGCTCGGGCTGCTGAACGTTGTGTTTTTTGCCGTCCTCGCGGTGATGACCGTCGCGCGCGTGCTGTTTTATCCCTCCGCCTTCTGGCGGGACCTGACGGACCACACGCGCGGCGTGGGATTTTTCACCATCGTTGCCGGAACAGGCGTGCTGGGAACGGAATTGATCCTCATCTTCGGCCACTACAAACCGGCCGCCGTGCTTTGGTTTGCTTCGATTGTTCTCTGGGTCGGATTTACCTACGCCATCTTTACAAGCTTCACCATCAAAGAGCAGAAGCCGACCCTGGCCGATGGCATCAACGGCGGTTGGCTGATCGCCGTGGTCGCCACTCAGGCCGTGGCGAACCTGGGCACCTGGCTGCTCCCAGAGTTCACCGGATACGCGGACCCGATTTTGTTCTTTTCGCTCGCCCTGTGGTTGTGCGGAGGGATGCTCTACATCTGGATGATTTCTCTGATTTTCTACCGCTACACCTTTTTCCGCTTTCTACCATCCGACCTGATGCCTCCGTACTGGATCAACATGGGCGCGATGGCCATCTCGACGCTGGTGGGCGCGAACCTCGTCAAGCACGCCGGCATGGTGCCTTTCATGGAAGGATTCGTTCCCTTCCTGAAGGGCTTCACGGTCCTGTTCTGGGCGACGGCGACGTGGTGGATTCCTATGCTGCTCATCCTCGCCCTCTGGCGGCATGTCTATAAGAAGTTTAAGTTTGTTTACGACCCGCTTTATTGGGGCGCCGTGTTTCCGCTCGGCATGTACACGGTCGCGACGCTACGCCTGTCGGAGGCGATGCGCCTGCCGTTTCTCTCCGCGATTTCCGGAGTCTTTATCTACTTCGCCGTCACGGCATGGCTGCTGACCTTCGTGGGCCTGGTGGGCTCACTGGCGGCTTTCGTGCGGCGCGGGACGGCGAGGGAGCGCGTGGCATGAACAGTCGGACTGTGACCGTCGTGTTGCTCGTGGCTCTGGTCTTCAGCGCCCTGGCGCTCTCGCCGAAGATTGACGCCTTGCGCCTGCCGGGCAACCAGCAGGGCTACGAGCCCGCTCAGCCGATTGATTTTTCTCATCGCCTGCATGCGGGAGAATTGCAGATCTCATGCCTCTACTGCCACTCCGGCGCGGAAAAGAGCCGATACGCTGGCGTGCCGGCGGCGAGCGTCTGCATGAACTGCCACCGATTCGTGACGGCGCCGCTCGGGGCCGTGCGCGCCGAGGATGAGCTTGCGAAGCAAGAAAAGCGCGCCCCAAGGAAAATCGTTTCGCCGGAACTCGCCAAGGTTTATGCCGCGCTGGGCCTCGGCGAGGACCTGAAGTCTTCGGCCACGCGGGAAGCGCGGCCGATCGAGTGGGTCCGGGTCCACAACCTTCCAGACTTCGCGCATTTCGACCATCGGGCGCACGTGATCGCCAGCGTCTCCTGCCAGACGTGTCACGGTCCCGTCGAGGCGATGGAGCGCGTGCGTCAGATCTCGGATCTTTCGATGGGCTGGTGCGTCAACTGCCATCGCACGGCGAACCAGACAGGCATCGTCGGCAAGCCTGTGCACGCGTCTGTCGATTGCACCGTATGTCACTTTTGATGTGAAGAGCTGAGAATGTCCGCAAACGATCCGACACGATACTGGAAGAATTGCACGGAACGGGAGGCCGCGCCCGCGGACGACGAGTTCGTGAATCCGCCTGGCGAAATCGAAGCGCAGTTCGGGCGGCGCGACTTCCTGAAAGCGGCGGGATTTGTCTTTGCGGGCACGATGCTCAGCGGCTGCACGCGGGCCCCCGTCGAGAAGGCGATTCCCTATCTCATCCAACCGGAAGAGATCGTTCCCGGCCGCGCGTCCTACTATGCCTCGACTTGCGCGGGATGTAGCGCCGGCTGTGGCCTCCTGGTGAAGACGCGCGACGGGCGCCCGGTCAAGCTGGAAGGGAATCCCGAACACCCCTGGTCGAGCGGCGGGCTGTGCGCCGTGGGACAAGCGTCTCTGCTGGGGCTGTATGACTCGCAGCGCCTGAACAATCCGATATTGAACGGCCGGGATGCGACATGGGAGCAGGTTGACCGTTTCGTCGCCGACGATCTCTCGAAAGCTCGCAGCGCCGGCGCCGTCCGTTTTCTTTCCGGGACGGTCACCAGTCCGACGCTTCGCGCCGCCATCGCGCGCTTCCTCGGGGGCTTCAAGGACGCGCGGCACGTCATCTACGATCCGCTTTCGAGTTCGGCCATTCTTGAAGCGCACGAGCGGACGCACGGCGTGCGCGCTCTGCCGGGCTACCGCTTCGACCGCGCTCAAACCATCGTCGGCTTGGACGCCGATTTTCTCGGCACATGGATTTCGCCCGTCGAGTTCACGCGCGCCTACGCCGCGGGACGCAACGCAATGGTCGTGCCGCCATGCTTTTCCTACCACGTCCAATTCGAGTCGCGACTCTCGCTCACCGGCGCCAAGGCGGATCGTCGCGTTGCCATTGCACCGGGCGAGGCCGGGTCGGTGCTCACGGCGCTTTCGGCCCGAGTGGCGAAGTTTGCGGGTGCGGCCTTCGCTGCGGGCGACCAGTCGGAGGGGGCGATCTCGTCCCAGGTGCTCGACGAACTGGCCTCCCGTCTCTGGCAGAATCGTGCGCGAAGCTTGGTGGTTTCCGGTTCGCAGGATCTCGACGTTCAGATACTCTGCAATTTCCTCAACTATCTGCTCGGCAACTACGGCCGGACGCTCGACCTCCAGTCTCCTTCGAGCCAGAAACAGGGAAATGATCGCGAACTCCAGGCGCTCATTGGCGAGTTGAACGCGGGCAAAGTTGCGGCGCTCTTCATCCAGGGCGTGAATCCTGTTTACGACCTGCCGGATGGGGAAGCGCTCGCGCGCGCGCTCGAACGCGTGCCGCTGGTTGTGAGTTTCGCGGAGCGGCAGGATGAGACGGCGGCCGCGGCGCGCGTCGTCGCCCCCGACCATCACCCGCTCGAAAGCTGGGGCGATGCCGAAGCTGTCGCCGGAACCGTCAGCCTGCTGCAGCCCGCCGTCAACCCTCTGGGCAACACCCGCTCGGTGCTGAAAAGTCTTGCCGCGTGGTGCAGCGCACCGAAGAATGC
>JACQNR010000383.1 GCA_016202975.1 Acidobacteriota bacterium | reverse complement strand
GAGCCAGCCACGAGCTGAAGGAAAAGCATTCCGTTAAAGTGCCCCATCCAGACGTGAAACGAGCCGGCCAGCGCCATGGTCGCGAGGCCAAAGGCGATGTCGGTTCCCACCAGACCCGCTACGGGGAGTGGAATCAGCAGGAGCAGGAAGAGCATGAGCAGGCTGCCGCTCCCGATTGAAGTGAGCGCCACCAAGAATCCCACCAGCGCGCCGACAGCCACCAGCCGCGCCGCTCTGCCGCGCGCGTGGAAGTCCAATGACTGGCTTTGCACCCTGATCTGGCCGCCGCGAACAAATGGCAGAAAAAGTCCCACGCCGAATAGCGCCACAGCAAGGAGGATCCGCAGGAAGTGATCGAGCTGGCTGGTTTCAAGATGCGATTTCAGGAAGGTCAGAAATACGATTCCCGCCAAAGTCCCGGGGACGCTGCCGGAAATCAGAAGGCCCGCCAGCCGCCAGTGCACCTGGCCGAGCCGCCGGTGCTCGATCACGCCCAGAAGCTTGGTCACAGCCCCGTTGACGATGTCCGTCCCAATGACGACCACCGCCGGAAACGGGGTAAAGATCAGCAGCAAGGGCGTCAGTATGACCCCGCCACCCGTGCCCGTCAGGCCGATCATGATTCCCGCGATGAATCCCAAAATGGTAACGATCATGTCGAAGAGTGCGCTATCGGACCAGCAGCCGCGCCGCAATCGAGATATAAAGGGCGGCGTAGATCCAGCCGTAACCTTTCTCGGATAAGAAGCCGCTCAAGTGGCTGCCGAGCACAACACCCGGCACAGAACCAACGAGCAACTTGATCCAAAGATTTCCATCCACGTGGCCCATCCAGAGGTGCATGGCCGCAGCCGACCCGACCGTCACCAGGCCGTAGAAAATGTCCGTGCCCACCAGCTCCGAGGTGGGAAGGCTAACCAGCATGAGAAGCAGAAGCATGGTCACACTCCCACTGCCGATGGAAACCAGCGACACCAGGACGCCCACGACGAAGCCAGTGATCAGGATCTTCCAGGGAGAATAATTGCGGGTACTTGGCTCCGGCGCGGGGTTCGTCTTGCGGGCGCGGAGCACGGGGAGCAATAGAGCCGTGGCGGCCATGGTGAGAGCCAGCCCATACTTCAAATAGCTGTCCAGGTCGTGGGCAGAGATCTGTCCTTTTAAGTGGTGAAGGAGAAGGCCACCCAGCCAGGTTCCCGGAACGCTTCCGGCAAGGAGGTACCCGGCGAGCTTCCAGTTAACGCGGTCAAATTTGTGGTGTTCCCAGACACCGACCAATTTGGTGACCGTTCCGACCGCCAGGCTAGTCCCCACGGCTGTCAGTGTCGAAATGGGCGTGAGCACAACCAGCAGCGCCGTCATGACGGTGCCTACGCCAACGCCGGTGAGCCCAATCAGTAATCCCGCGACAAGTCCGATAGCAATCTCTGTCATTTCCCTTTTTCCTGCGCCCGCGCTGCCCTCTTGCGACCGAGTCCTGACCTCCGTGTGGAATAAAAACAAAAACGCCCGCCAGCGTCGATTCGCTAGCGGGCGTCCTGAATGAATCCTTTGGCTTTGAGGGCTTACAAGAGGGTCATTTCAAGGGACACGGCTCCGCTAGCGGATGTACAACAACAACACATCCGCAGCGCCTCCATGCCCGAAACCGTCTTGTGAGCCTTATCCATAGACCAGTAAACAACATAATCTACCATCCCCGATTCCCCGGTGTCAACCAAAATTGTTAAGGCGTTCCTATCCCTTCTCGAAAGCCAGCAGGGTAGGGCAAAGTTGCCTTTTAACTCTGCGGCTTGTCCGCGTCGCCAATCCAAGGACCGCAGACTTACAGAACAAGTCTGAGCTGCCAATTCGTGCCCTTTCGCTTGCCCGCCCTCACCCGTCCCGATAGACCGGGACAGCCTCTCCCACAGGGTGAGGGTTGGAATCATGAGGTCTTGTCGGCACGCCCTAAACCTTCTCCAGGGCCAGTTCGAGGTCGCGGATAATGTCGTGGCGATCTTCGAGCCCCATGGAGATGCGAATGCCTTCCGGATCGAGCCCGAAAGCGCATTTTTGCTCGTCGGGCAACGCCGCGTGGGTCATCGAGAACGGATGTTCGATGAGCGTCTTGATTTGCCCCAGGCTTACGGCCAGGGTAACCGTGTAGGCGTGCTCGGCGAGGTAATCGACCAGTTTCTCCGCCTTCGATTGGCGCCCGCCATCTTTCTTGAGCACGAAATAGAGCATTCCGCCAGGCGCGAACTTGCCGTCTGGATCGGTCATCTGGCGGTGGGCCAGCGCCTTCTGCGCGAAGCACTCGGAGCCCGGGAAAGCGACCCGCGCCACCTTCGGGTGCTCGGCGAGAAACTTCGCCACGTGCTGTGCGGTCTTCTGCTGGTTCACCATGCGGGTGGCAAGCGTGGGCAGGCCATAAACCAGGATCGCCCAGGCGCTGCGCGGGGTGAGGACGCCGCCAAAATCCTTGCGGTAGAGCATCAGGTGGTTGTACCAACTGGCGGGTGCCACCACGGCGCCGCCCATATCCGTTCCAAAGCCGCCGATATCCTTGGTCAGGCTTTCGACCACCATGTCCGCGCCGAGCTTGAGCGGCCGCTGGCAGAAGGGCGTGGCGAAAGTGTTATCCACAATGACGATGAGGTGATCCTTCTCTTCCCGGGTCTTGTTGATGAGATCGGCCAATCGACGAATTTCCGCGATATCGATCAGTTCCATGGTGGGGTTGACCGGCGTCTCGAAATAGAGGACGCGCGTCGCAGGGGTCACCTGCTCGAGCAGCGACTCGGGTTTGAGAAAATCCCCGAATCGAACCTGCACGCCGCAGCGCGGCAGCCAGTTGGTCATCAGGCTGTAGGTGCAGCCGTAGATAACCCGGTGGGCGAGCACTTCCTGCCCCTGGCGCGCGGTCACGCCCAAGGCCGCACTGATCGCGGCCATGCCGCTCGCAAAAGTCACCGAGATTTCGCCGCCCTCGGCGTACGCCAGGTTTTCTTCCAGCATCGACCGCGTGGGCTCATCAAGGCGGTCATAGATGTAGATGGGCACATGGCCGCTCAAGGCCTCATCGGCGGAGGCGAAGCGCACGAACCCCTGCGCCCCGCGGTGGAGTGAGCTCAGACGAAACGCCGTCGAATGCGAAATCGGCGGAATGACGTGATGGTCGAAATCCCATTTCTTGCTCTCAAAATTCCCGTGAATTAAATGAGTGCGCATCCGGTAATCTTCCTTGCGGGCATGACGCTTGCGCGTTTCCATGGGACACCTCTGGTGCGGGGCGGGTCCTTCTCCTGACAGGTTAGCACTTCGATCACAGCGTTCAAGCGAATACTGGCCAGGTTCCGAGAGGAAGCCGACCGGGTGACGGGGTTATCGCCTTTTACGTCGGGGGAGGTTCGGGTTGGCCGCGGAGGCGGCGCAGCCAGACCCCTGCCTTTTCCGCGGCTTCGTGGGAAACGCGCGCCACACCCGGAAATCGCGCCTTGATTCGGTCCAGCCGCCGCCGCGCCCAATGGTATTCCGTGGAAAGAATAATCAGTCCGATCATGAGGCACAGTACGCCCTGAATGACCGGCAGAAATAGACCGATGATGCCAATCACGATAAAAGCCCAGCCGGTAATCAGCACCAATATTCTTTTCATCGTTGCAGCCATTTCCGTTCGACCTGGAGCGCGCGCAGGAGCCTTGAATCTCGATGCGACGCGGCTCAAAACCAGTCAGGGAACTCCATCTTTAACGTTAGACGCTCGCACGGATTCCGGCAAGCTCTAATCGTTTTTGAGAACCTGATGAGCATCAAAATCGCCTCTGCGAGGGCGAGACAAAAATTCTTGACAGACTGAACAGTGCTCAGATAAATTTTTAATTCGGGGAATTTTCATCCATTCATTGCCTCATCCCGAGTCAATTTTCCGGGGGTATTACGAATGTCGAATACGGACGACGTTCAAGTCCCGAGTGCGGCAAAGGCCGCCGCGGCCGCGCCCACCGCGAAGCCTGCGGCTAAACCGGCGGCCGGGAAGGACAACTTCAAGCCCCAGCCGAACAAGCCCCGCCGGCGGTTTATCTGGACGAGCATCGGGGCGTTTCTCACGGCGAATTTCCTGATGTTCCTCCGCTTTTTCTTTCCCCGCACGCTCTTCGAGCCGAGCACCGTCTTCAACGTCGGCTACCCTTCCGATTTTCAACTAGGCGTGGACGAACGCTTCAAACAGGAAGCACGCATCTGGGTGGTGCGGGAAGCGGATCGGATCTTTGCCATCTACGGGCGCTGCACGCACCTCGGCTGCACTCCGGACTGGAAACCAAGCGAAGGAAAATTCAAATGTCCATGCCACGGAAGCGGCTACACGCCGGAGGGAATCAATTTTGAGGGCCCGGCGCCACGCCCCATGGACCGCGCGCACATTGAGCTCGACGCCACGGGCCAGATCGTCGTGGATACCAGCAGGCTTTATGAGTGGCCGAAGGGCGGAGTGGATCACTTCAACGATCCGGGAGCGTATATCCCGGTTTAGCAGGCTGTAGCGGCGGGCGGAGCCTGCCCCGCGGCGCGGGGACCGCCCGTTTCGAGAAGTGCAGGCGAAGACGCCGTCAAAGAGCGGCGCTACAGCAGGAAGCATTCATGGGCGACCCGGAAAACCGAAAAAAGAAGGGCTTGGGAGTCCTCGTCGAAGAGGCCCGCGAGCAGGCCAAAGTCCTGACCGAAAAGGTCAAGACGGACATCGTCGAACCGCTCAAGGAACCCCACAAGACGCCGCTTTACAAGTCGATCTTCCGCGTCAAGCACGACGAGAGTGAGCGCAGCCGCGCCCTGGGCGTGCTTTCCAACGTCTTTCTTCATCTGCATCCCGCCAAGATTAATCGCGACGCCGTGCGCTACAGCTACACCTGGGGCATGGGCGGGATTACTTTCTATCTCTTCATCGTCCTGACGATCACGGGCGTGCTGCTGATGTATTACTACCATCCCACCAAGGGTCAGGCCTACGACGACATCATCTACTTGATGAGCGACGTTCCCTTCGGCCGCTTGCTGCGCAATATGCACCGCTGGGCCGCGCACCTGATGATCATCACCGTGTGGCTGCACATGTTCCGCGTGTACTTGACGGGGTCCTACAAGCGGCCGCGCGAGTTCAACTGGGTGGTCGGGGTGATTCTGCTGGTCCTGACGATGCTGCTTTCATTCACCGGCTACCTGCTCCCCGACGATCAGCTGGGGTTCTGGGCGGTGACGGTGGGGACGAACATGGCGCGCGCCACCCCGGGGCTCGGACACGAGGGCCCCTTCGGACCGCAACTTGGCATGACACCTTACAACGACGTCCGCTTTGCTCTGCTGGGCGGCTCGATCGTGGATGCGAACGCTTTACTCAGGGCGTACATCTGGCATTGCATCGCGATTCCATTGATTGCGGGTGTTTTTATGGGCGTACATTTCTGGCGTGTGCGAAAAGACGGCGGAATCTCCGGCCCCGCGCCCGTTATGCTCGAGTCGGAAATCAAGAAGGGCCCCACCGTCTACGTGGCGCCCCAGCAGGGGTAAGTTGGTGCGGCGATGCCCGCATCGCCGCGGGTCAGAAAACAGGTTCGGCGGTGAGGACACCGCCGTTACAGGCTCATGGACTGGCATCAACTTTGGGAAATCGTCTCCGCGCCCGACAACGTTCCGATTGTTGGGTTGATATTCCTCGTGCCGTTTTACGCATGGTATGGGCTTCGGCAGGCGGTGGCCAATGACCGGCTGATCGCGCAGCTCGAGGCCGATCCGGCACTGGCAAAAACGCATCATCGCAAGGTCTTCCCGTTCGAAAAGGGCTGGAGTAAGGAAGTTCACGTCTGGCCCTACCTGCTGCGCATCGAGTTTCTTGCCGCCATCATCGTCACTGTCATTTTGATCCTGTGGTCCATCAGCCTGGACGCTCCGCTCGAAGAGCTCGCCAATCCCAATTTGACGATGAATCCTGCCAAGGCCCCCTGGTACTTCCTGGGCCTGCAGGAAATGCTCGTCTATTTCCACCCCTGGATGGCGGGCGTGGTGATGCCCACGCTCATCATCATAGGCCTAATGGTCATTCCCTATATCGACGCCAATCCCCTGGGCTCGGGTTATTACACCTGGAAGCAGCGCAAGTTCGCGATCGGAACTTTCGCTTTCGGATTCATCGTGCTGTGGTGCAGCATGATCGTGATTGGAACGTTCATTCGCGGTCCTGGCTGGATGTGGTTCTGGCCGGGGCAGACGTGGGACCCGACGCGGGTGGTTTACGAGGTCAACCGCGATCTGCACGAGGTTTTTGGCATTACTTCATGGCCGGGCAAGATCATCTTTGGAGCCTCGGCGGTGGGATTGTACGTGGTGGTCGCCGGCTTCGCCTGTCACAAGCTCATAACCCTGACGGAGTTCAGCCGCAAGATCTACCTGCGGATGAACCTGCTCCAGTACCTGACGATGCAGTTTTTCCTGGTTACGATGCTCAGTTTGCCGGTCAAGATCTTGCTCCGACTACTTCTGCGAATCAATTACGTATGGGTCACACCGTGGTTCAGCCTCTAAGATTGTCCGTGCGGCGCGTGAGGGAGGCCTTTCGTGCCTGAAAACCACGACCGTGATCCCGTCGTCTTCTCGTCGCTTTCCGCCTATCTCCTCATTGCCTCTCTCCTGCTCACCGTGAGCCTGGGATTGGCGCTCTACAACGAATTCTTCGGATTGCGTCCTTGGAAGGACTACCAGCGGCAATTCAAGTCCCGGTATGCCCATTTCCTCGAAAAAGAAATTCCCAGGCAGGCGGCCGCCGAGAAAGCCATTCTCGGATCGGCCGAGTATCAGGATTTGCAGAAGAAACTGAAGGACGCAGAAGAGGCGGCGCGGCCGAATCTGAACGAAATCGATTCCCAAGTGGCGCGGATTGATCAGCGCCTGGCCGGCGTCACGACGGAATTCACCGACAAGCGGGCCTATGTCTCCTCCGCCATCTACATCATCGAACGGACCTCCGGAGAGCGAAGCCGCAAGCGAAGGGAAGAGAACCTCGAGAAATTCCGCAAGGGGCCGTTTCGCCTGCGGCTCCCGGCACTTGATGCTTCGGGTAAGATCGAGGACGTCAGCTTCACCTACGATCAGCTGGAAGAAGAATTCAACCGGCTGCGCGAGCAAAAGTCGAATCTCCTCACCCAGAAGGTGGAAGTTCTACGCCCGGTGACGGAACTGCGTCACCAGGCCCAAACCTACGTGCAGGACCACTTGAATGGCCTCGGGGCGGACCAACTCAAGGGACTCCTCAAAAAGACGCGGTCGCTCTCGATCGAGATCAAACAGATCCACAATCCCGACGCACACCTGGTCGAGCGCTGCGAGTCCTGCCACCTGGCGATCCGTGAACCCGTCGTGGTCACGCGGCAGGATATGGGCGGAGTGAAAGACCGCATGGCCGCCGCATTCACATCCCACCCCTCGCCGGAGTTGCTGCAGATTCACAATCCGGAAAAGTTCGGGTGCACGCCCTGCCACAACGGCAACGGCATGCAGGTGGTGAGCGTCCAGAAGGCCCACGGGAATTACGAACACTGGCTTTGGCCGCTCTATCCGCGGGCGAATTTCGAGGCTGGATGTCAGCAGTGCCACGCGAGCGACATGGTGGTCGATCACGCTCCGATGCTCAGCCGGGGCAAGGAACTCTTTCAGTGGCGCGGATGCATGGGCTGCCATCGCTTCCAGGGGTACGACGCCGAGACCGAGGATGTGACTGCCGTCCAGCAGCAGATCGCGCAACTGGAAATGAAGCGCCAGGAGACGCAGCGCGAAATTCGCGCCGCCATTCAGTTGGGCGACCAGGCTGCGGACAACGAGACCGCCCGCAGTTTCTACCAGAGAGCCGAAGCGCTGCGCGTTTCCACCGGCGATATCGACGGTCGCATCGAGCAGCTCGACTATCGCGCCCGAAATCTGTTGCAGGACATCAAGAAGGTAGGGCCGTCGCTCAAAGAGGTTCGAGTCAAGTTGAGGGCGGAATGGGTGCCCGTCTGGATTACCAACCCCCACGACTTTCGTCCCACCACGCGCATGCCGCGCTTCCGGCTGGACGAGGACGAAGTCAAATCCGTGGCGGCATTCATCTGGCAATCGGGAGTCGAAGGCAAGTTGCCCGTTCAGCCGCGCGGCGACGCGGCCCGCGGAAAGGAAAGCTTTGAGACGCGCGGATGCCTCGGCTGCCATTCCATCGGCGAAGGCGACAACCGTACCGGCGGCACCTTCGCCGCCAATCTGACGCGTGTGGGCGAAAAGGTGAATTACGATTATCTCGTCCGCTGGGTGCATGATCCGCGCGAGCGCACCCGGCCCTACTGCCCCTTCGAGAAGCGCGACCTGACGGAAGACGATTACAAAAAACACGGCAAGCCCTTCGTCTTTGACCCGGAGCACTCGGAGTGCCCGAACGACGGCCACGAACTCCAAGTCGAGCAGATGACCGTGATGCCGAGCCTGCGCCTCTCCATCCAGGAAGCGCGCGACATCGCCACCTACCTGATGACGCAGAAGGAGAAGGATCTCGCCAGTTATCCTGCCGCTCCTTATCTGAGCGATGTTGCGCTCAAGGCGGAAGGCCTGAAGGTTGTCCAGCGCTATGGTTGCGCCGGGTGCCACGAAATCGCCGGACTTGAAACGGAAGGCCGCATCGGCACCGAGCTCACCAAGGAGGGCTCCAAGCCACTCGAGCAGTTTGACTTCGCGCTGCTGGTGACCGAAGCGCGCGAACAAGGCTGGCACTCGCACAAGGGCTTCTTTGAGCACAAATTGCAGAAGCCCGAAATGTTCGACCAGGGGTTGATCAAGGCCGAGGGTGAAGAGCTCAAAATGCCCAACTTCAACCTCAAGCCGGAGGATATTACCGCCCTCACGACGTTCCTTATGGGCGCGGTCGATTCGACGGTGCCCCGGCAGTATCAGTACCTGCCCTCCGACCAGCGTCGCGACGTTCAGGAAGGCTGGTGGCTGATCAAAAAATACAATTGCATGGGCTGCCACCAGTTCAAAGTGGGACAGGCAACGGGCCTCGAAGTCCTGGCGCGTTTCCAGACGCCGGAAGGAAAAGATCAGTTGCCGCCCAAGTTGCTCGGCGAGGGGGCGCGCGTCAGCCCGGACTGGCTGCTGCGCTTCCTGACGAATCCGGCGCTCAGCAAAAACGATACGGACCGCAACGGCATTCGGCCGTACTTGAAGACGCGCATGCCCACCTTCTATTTCTCGCCCAACGAGGTGCGCAAGCTGGTGCGCTTCTTCCAGGCGATGTCGTCACAGCCTATGCCCTACATTCCGCCGCGGCTCGATCCGCTGACGAACCAGGAGCTGACTCTGGCGCGAGCGCTGTTTACCAGCCGCGCGGCGCCTTGCCTCAAATGCCATGCGACGGGCGATGCGGGCCACGACCGCTACGCCACCGCCCCCAATTTCCTCTTTGCCCCCGAGCGCCTGAAGCCCGGCTGGACCAAGCGCTGGCTTCTGGACCCATCCATGATCAGTCCGGGCACGGCGATGCCTTCGGGGCTCTTCAAGCGCGACGGCGCCCGCTGGGTCTTCGCGGGGCCGACGCCTCCGATTTTTGCAGGATATGAGGGCGATCAGGCCGATTTGCTGGTACGCTATATGTTTGCGATGACGGCCGAGGAGCAGCGTCGCCTGGTGGGCATGAGCGCCGGGGCGATGAAGTCCGCGGCGAGTGTCTCGCGCAGCGACGAGAGTCATGCACGTCTACAAGTCCCGGCCGGACAGTTGCTTTCGCAGGCGCATTGAGTGCACGTCCAAAATCCATAAGGAAGGAAAGGCATTTCTATGAAGCACCGGAAATTCTATCTGTCTCTGATATTTGCCGCCGCGATCGCGTTCGTGAGCTGCGGCGAGAAGGAAACGACTGCCCCAACTGAAACCGCGGAACCCGGGGCGCCCGCTGCTCCCCCCACGCCCATTGACCAGGCCACCGTCGCAACCCTCACCGGCAAGGTCTCCTTCGAAGGCGCGAAGCCCAGACTCTCGCGACTGATGATGGACCAGGACCCTGTCTGCGTGCAGAAGCACAGCGGGCCGGTGCTGGCCGAAGACGGCGCAGTCAATGACAACGGAACGCTCCCCAACGCTTTTGTCTATGTCAAGTCGGGCGCGGAGAAATACACCTTCGCGGTTCCCAGCACTCCGGCGGAGCTCGACCAGGACGGGTGCGTTTACAGACCGCACGTCCTCGGCGTGCAGGTGGGCCAGACGCTGCAAATCATGACCAAGGATCCGACGACGCACAACATCCACCCCATGCCCAAGAACAACCGGGAGTGGAACATTTCGCAGGCGCCCAACGCCGCGCCCTTGGAACAGAAGTTCTCGCGCGAGGAGATCATGATCCCGGTGAAGTGCAACCAGCACCCGTGGATGAAGGCGTATATTGGCGTCACCAAGAATCCGTTCTTCGCCGTCACGAGCAGCGACGGGACGTTCACTATCAAGGGGCTGCCTCCGGGCGATTACACCATCGAAGCTTGGACGGCAACCTTCGGCACGCAGGAGCAGAAGGTGACCGTGGGAGCCAAAGAATCGAAGACCATGGACTTCAAGTTCAAGAGTTCGTAGTAGTAGGATAAGAGTTGTAGCAGCGGCGAACCTGGCTTGCCGGGATCGCCATTGCAGCCCGCCCGTTGGCGGGTCGTCACGCAGAGTTTTAGGGCTGACTTTCATAAATCATACCCCCTGCGCCGCCTGAAGCGGTAAAGGGCGGATTGCTTCCCTGTTCCGGCAGGGAACATCTTTTTGTTTTAGGCTGCCGGCGAAATCGGGTAGTGGGCCGGTAAGGAGCGCGATATATGCCACTATTGCTCGCACTCGTTGTGACCCTGATTACCTTGGTGTCGGTCGCCGCCTTCGCGGCGCGCATCTGGTGGTTTCCGCCCGATATCTCAACGCACGGCGCGGCGATTGACCATCAGATCGTGCTGACGATGTTTATCACGGGCATCATCTTCGTCCTGGCGCAACTCTCCCTCGCGTATCTTTTGTACCGTTACCGCGATCGGGGCGACGGCAGCCGCGCGCAATTCTTCCACGGCAATAACACGCTGGAGTACACCTGGACGATCGCGGCGGCCATTCTCTTTATCGGCCTGAACCTGATGGGTTACCGTACCTGGGCCAAAATACATTTCATGGGCCCCGATCCCGGCGCCATGCAGGTGGAAGTCTGGGGGCAGCAGTTTGCCTGGTATTTCCGTTATCCCGGACCCGATGGCAAGTTTGGTCCGACGCACGTCGACAAGATTTCCGATTCGACGGCCAATTACCTCGGCCT
>JACQNR010000392.1 GCA_016202975.1 Acidobacteriota bacterium | reverse complement strand
TTCGTCATGTCAATGGCCCTCGTTTCAATGGGCTACAGGGGGTTTTGCAATGGCTTGTAGTGCCCAGAACGCGAGGATGCTCCCTTGCTGGCCGAAGTGCGTGCCAGATGTCATGAAACCAATCAAACGGAATTTTCAGTCTGCGCAGCAGGCGCGCCTTAACCCCTTTGTGCAAGAATGCGGTCCATGGCTCCAATTTGACTCGCTGTGAAAGCCGGCGGCTCAGTGCTGGACAGGAGTTTTAGCGCCCTCCGGCGGAGGGGCGCCTCGATGGATTCGCCACCAGCTTCCAACCAGGTTCCATATCGGCGGCGGTCGAAAACTTTGGGGTACCAAGCATCCTTCCTGAAATGCTCTGCTGTGTGCGGGTGGCTCAAGTAATCCTTCTGTGGACCGACTTCATCGATCGTTTCCAAGGCCAAGGTTTCGGCGCTGATGTCAAACCCGCTGCGGTAGCGCTTGACCATATCGATAATCTCGTCTGCCATGACCACGCTTTCGATCGAGCAGCACAGGCCGCTTTCCAGGTACCCGACATCATGAATCAAATTGCAGCCATTCAGGGCGCTTACCAACAGGGACACCGCCATTTCCGCTCCGGCCTGGGCGTCAAGCACCTTCGAGTCGGTTGCACCTGCAATGCAGAAAAAAGGTAAGTGATAGTAGTGCGCCAAGTCGGCGAAGGCAATGTTCATGATCTGCAGTTCTGGGGCGCCATATGCAAAGATGGCGGTCCGCATGTCCATAAGCGTGGCGTCGGCGCCGAACACAAATGGCGCTCCCGGATTCTTCATCTGATGAATCACCAGTCCCGAGAGCGCTTCGGCGTTCGCCAAGGCCACACATCCGGCCACAGTCGCCGGAGCCGAGGCTCCCATCATGGGACTACCGATGTAGATCATCGGAATCTTGTGCTCCGCGCAAAACAAGAGTTTGGCCAATCCATTGGGGGTGTGGTGCAACGGGCTAATAGGCTCGTTGTAATGAATGTAGCGTGGGCGATCTTCCAGTTCGCGGCTGCTGCCATCCACCACGATCTCAGCCAGAGCCAAAATATCGCCCATGTCCGCGACGTCATTCGCCGTGTAAACCAAAGGTTTGGAGGTGTGTCGCGCCATGGCATCAAACTGATGGACATAGCTGGTCACTGTGCTGGCATCCCAGGCGATGCCCATCGACATGCAAAAGTCGATATTGGTAAGCTTGTCGCAAAGCTGGGTAATGCGGCCAACATCCGCTTTGGTGCTCGGTCGATGTTGATGCGTGTCCGGGTCGATGGCGCTGGGGCAGTCGGACCCCGTACCAAAATAGGAGTTCCAGCCTTCGAGACACATGGCATGATCACCATCCCGGCGGTAGATCGAAATGCTGTGCGGAGCTGTTTTGAGCGCTCCTTCCACGAGATGGGCTTTCAAACGCACGCGTTCGCCATCCGTGCTGGCTTTTGCCTGCTTCAAGAGCGCGAGCGCTGTGGCGTCGCGGACCACGACCCCCGTCCGCTCCAGGATGTCCAGCGAAGCCTGGTGGATTCTTTCAATCTGCCGGAGCGTCAGCATGCGAAACGCAATTTCCGCATGCCCTTCGATTGATTCCTCATTCATAATCGCTCACCCCCCGTTTTATCGATTCCCATCGATGGCCAAGCCCGAGACTCGTCCGCGTCAATACCAGTCGCCATTGTTGGTTCGACGGTTCATTTCGCTTCTCCGGCCGCCTGCTCTAACCCGCCCAGCGTCTGAACAGGTATTTTGGAGTCAGACCGGATCAACAGCCAAAGGGCCGCGGCGATGATGGCGAAGACCGACGCGCAGGCAAGCGCCCCGAACCAACCGAAAATGTGCACCAGGAACGGCACCACCGCAGTCGAAACCGCTCCCCCGAAATTGCCCACCATGTTCATCAGGCCGCCCGCGGCACCGGCGTGCGGGCCCGCCAACTTGATGACCGTCGACCAATAGGGTCCCTCGGTACTGAACAGGCATGCGACACTCAGCGAAATCGCCGCGACCGCCATCCAAGGTCCGGAGGCCGCCGCCCCCACGAGCAGCAGGAGCCCGCAAAACACCAAACAGCCCATCGCCACCCTCCGGCGTCCCCACAGGGCTCCCCGGCGTGCCGAGAGACGGTCGCTCAGGTAGCCCATCGACGGCAACGCCACCGTGGCCACGACGAAGGGCAAGCTGAGAGCCCAACCCCCACCCACGACGGTAAACTTCCGTACGTCCACAAAGTATTTGTAGAGCCAAAACACAAAGACGAACATGACGTAGCTGGTGAGGAAATAGCTCAGACAAAGAAACGCGATATTCCGATTCTTCCCCAAAGACCACCAGGAGGGAACTGGGCCCGTCGCGCTTTTCACCGCCCGCCCGGCTGCAATCAAGGCGATTTCCTCGTGGTTTACCGCCTGGTGCTGTTCCGGGTGATCCCGGGCTTGCCACCACCACAGCAACGCGATGCCAAAAGGGAAAAGCCCTGTCAGGTAAAAGGAGAATCGCCACCCGAAAGCCTGCATGAGGTATGCAATCAGCGGCGGTGTAAGGGCCGAGCCGACCGTACTACCAGCAATCACGACCGCGTTCGAGAACGCATGTTCAGCCGGGGGCATCCAGTTGGCTACCACGCGGGCCGCCACCGGATACATCGCGGCCTCACCCACCCCCAACATGAATCGCAGAATCAGCAGGGAAAGGAATGCTGCGGCTGCGCCCCGCACCAGGAGACCTGGGATAAGCCCCGTCAACAAAGTCAAGAAACCCCAGCTCAGGACCGCGACCGTCAGGACGAAGCGCGGCCCTCTCTGGTCCCCCCACACGCCGGCAGGGACTTGGAACAATGCATACCCCGCCATAAACGAGCTGAAGACTTGACCGACCTGGATATCACTCAAACCGAGCTCGGGAACCATGAACTGCTGCGCCACCGAGATGTTCATCCTCAGCAGATAACTGAAAAGGCTGAGGCACACCAGGATGACGAGGATTCGCCGTCGCACTGCCGTCGGGGCCGAAATTGATTCACACGCTGCGATGCCGTTCATGCTTCCTGAATCACGACATCCGAAATTGGAAACGGGGGGAGGGATGAATGCTCCCCTGCGGGTCGAAATCCGCAATCTTCGGTGCGTGATAAGACCCGAAACACAATTTAGACCTGAAAGTCAGAATGTGCACTCCTGGAGCATTGCACAGTTAGCTGGAACTACTTTGATCTGCCCTGCAGCTTTTTGAGATATTCGACCTTAGTAACCACGGACTGATCTACCCTATTTTCACTTAATTTCGTTTCGAATCAACTCGCCGGCCCGCATTATCACCCGCAAGTTGCGCCCGCTGTCTGCCAAAAGCCCGATATCTTCCAGCGGATCGCCGTCTACCACTAGCAGGTCCGCATGCGCGCCCGGTTTTACGCAACCAAGCTTATCCTCCTGCTGAAGCAAAGTGGCATTGATGGAGGTGACCTGCCGCAGTATCTCGAGCGGCGAAAACACCTCTCTTCGGATCGTGAACTCCCGGCACTGCTCAACGTAAGTTTCACCCAGAAGATCGGTGCCGAATCCAATTTTCACGCCCGCTCTTCGCATAGCTTCCATGCCGTGAAGAGCTTGCCTAAGAATGTATTCTGCTTTTCTCTGGCTTTCGAGAGGCAGCCCGAGCTTCCGCCCTTGCTCCGCGAGAATGAAGGTAATCACCATAGTTGGTACGACGAACGCATCGCGTTGGCGCACAAACTCTGCGGTTTCGTCATCCATCAGTGTGCCGTGCTCAATTACGCGCACCCCGTTTTCGATGCAGCGCTTTACCGCACTTCCCGGATGACAATGCGCGGAAGTGTAGGTTCGGCGTTCGGCCGTCTCATTGACGATCGCTTGAATCTCGTCCGCTCGGTACTGATTCATCCAGATCGGGTCGGTCGGCGAGACCACGCCCCCCGAACCCATGATTTTGATGCAATGCGCGCCACGCCGCAGTTCCTCTCTAGCCGCTTTGATGCAGGCGTCAACACCGTCAGCGACCACCGCGAGACTATTGAAGTCACCGCATGTGCAATAGCCCTGAGTGTGATGGCTTTCATTCATCGGACGGAAATCTCCATGGCCTCCTGTCATGGAGATACTCTTCCCCGCATACAGAAAGCGCGGGGCCCGTATCAACCGATCTTCAATTGCGCGCCAAAGGCTGTAGTCGCCACCCCCGGTGTCACGCACGGTAGTAAATCCACAATCCAGCGCGAACCCGAGCATCCGCACGGCGTGTGCCGTGCGATACGGCTCGCCGGCAAGATCCGCCTTTTGCAAATTTACATCCGAAGCGAATGCATGAATATGTGCGTCGATTAGACCCGGCATCAACGTCCGGCCTTCAACGTCGATCACGTCCGTGTCTTTTGCCTTAATAAGCTTATCGGACACTTCACGAATCAGGCCTCCTTCGACCAAGACGCTCATGCCCTCAGGACACTCGGCGCTATTGCCGTCGAACAGGCGGGCATTTTCGAACAATATGGAGCTCATGACGTCCCCTTCCCTTTATTTACCGGATGCCGTCGGCGACCGCGCAGCGACGAGGATCGGCAATCGCTGTATACTGGCCCGTCTGTTCATCGCGTGCAATAACCGAAAATGAGCCCATGTGATAGTCATATCCTGACGTCACAGATACGCGCACACCGAGTTTGTGTAAATCGGCGAGCACCGCTGGACTGATCCTATCCTCAACGGTGATAAGGCGCATCTCTGACATTGGCAACATGCGAGGGGCATCGACCGCCGAGTAAGGATCTAATCCAAAGTCCAGCGCGTAAGTCAGAACCTGCGGTACGGTGCAATGGACGTTACCGGGGGAACCGGCCGAAAGCACGGGCTTGTTATTCTTTAGAACGAGCGTATTACCAATGATGCAACGTCCTTTGGCGCCTTTGACGAGTGTGGCGTCCATCGAGCTCATCAAGCCACCAAATGTCGAGTGGCTGCCGACCATCGGCACACCGCCCACAACCATGCCAGGGATCCCAGACCCCTGCAGCGTGTCCATCATCTGTACCCAGTTTCCTTCCGCATCAACAACGGCAAGCTCGCATGAGCCGGTCGGCTGATCCGAATGAGAATTGCCGAGCCGCGGTTTACTGCCGCTTCCAGACAGCGGCATGACATCGCCACCAACCGAAGGCTCCCCTGACAGCCTGATATGCTCCGACAGGTCAATCTTTGGACGGGCTATGCGAATCATTCTTGCCAGATGCGCGTGATAGCCATCGTCAACCACTTCGTCGCGCGGCACGCCATAGACATTTTCATCCTGCGCATATTCCCAATGGCGCGCTGCCTGACGGAGAGCGTGTCCCATTGCCCAAAGATGGTCGGCCGACAGCGGCTTCATCTCGTGGATGCCTAAATGTTTCAGGACACCCAGCGCAACAGCAATAATGAGCCCTTGTGCCTGGGGCGGGCCAAGGCTCACTATTTCGTATTCGTGGTGACGATACCGGATCGGCTCAATCCACCGGGGTGGGGTTTCAGTCATATGCTCAAGCCGAATCTTCCAACCCATCTCGTTTGCCTTGGCAATGAACTGCTCGGCCCAGGGTCCTGTGATCATGTAATCGGGCCCCTGTTCCGCTACGCCCCGCAGTGTGGCAGCGAGGCCCTTAGGAATGAACACTTCGCCAACGTTGGCGAACATTCCTTTGGGTTGATAAAACTCCCGCCCCTCAGGAAAGTGCGTTATGAATTTCTCAGTTTCTATCATTAACCTGTACTCGAATGACGAGACAACGTGACCTCTTTCAGCCCAATCCACCGCGTCCGCGCACAGCTCCCTCCACCGTCTCGTGGCGAAACGGCGATGGATTTCCTCGAGACCGGGCATGAAGCCCGGAATGATTGCTGAAGGCGGTACTGCCGCATACGAGCCGGCGCTGGCCGGCACAGGTTTGAATGGAGGCAGACCAGAAGGGAAGCCCCCGAGGCTGTCAAGTTGATGAATCTGTCCAGTTTTGGCATCGAAATACAGGAAAGTGATCAAGCCCGCATGGTTTGTCATGAATGGCTCGACTGCCGCTTGCACGAGCGCTCCCGCGATGCCAGCGTCGGCAGCATTACCGCCGGACTTGAGTACCTTCAGCATCGTCTCCGTCACAATGGCCGAGTCAGTCGTTGCGGCTGCTTTTAAACCCGATACGGGTGTCCGAGGACCAGGATTTACATTGTAGTTGTTCATGTAGCTTTTCCAGTCGATACAAGGAGCCTGTTTTTCAGCCGGAATCTGCAATCTTGAGGCTGACTCTCCGCAAAATCTTGCGATGAATGCCCCGCCCGCATAGGTGCCGATTTCGAAGCTAGAGTTTCCTTTTTGGCCGCAAGGCCGACATCAGCATACCACGACGAGCTTGTCTCGGAGGGGCTGAGGCTCATCTTCTGCTCCTGAATGCCTGCCCGGTAGTCCCGGGAGGGTCATTCTGCTCCTTTCGAGGCCCCCCAGTCGGTGACTGGAGCCCTTCCGCCCGCGTCCACCGACACCTTTCCGCCCCCCCTCAGTTCTCTTTGACCGATTTTCTTGCTACTACAGCCATTGCCTACCTTGCCGGCACCGGCAGCCCTTGATCTTCCGCAACATGACCCCGAACAGCCGCCCAGTCCGATGACTCTCCGTCAGCAGCAGCCATCTTTGAGAGCGTCGGGGGCGTCAAGCTCGAAAAGGCAACTCCAGTCCTCATACTTGAGCCCGGAAACGAAGCGAAACGAAGGCGGTTGAGCTTCGTTCCTTGGGAGCCTCATTTTCACACTTGGCTTTTTCTGCCGACGCCGGGTGGAGCAGCACGCCGGCATCGCGAGAGGGAGCTGTCTTGTTTCCGTCCGAATCTCGGAATGCTTCCACTGCTACTTCGACCAAGGCTCGCTGGTAATCCCATCCCTGGCATCACATCCAGTAAAGGCAGACCGCCAGGGGTTCGCAGGGTTGACACAGGAAACTTACATCGGAAAGCGTTTCCTATGCACGGAGCACGGGTTTACCAGGCTCGACCGCACGCACAGAACTGAAGGGGCTCATTACCGCGGAGGGCAAATGTACGTGCCAATACGAATCTTCCCAGCACATGTCACCTCGCGCCCGCTTTCGCCGGGCGTCCCGGTCAATGGACTGATCGAGTGGCTATCAGCAAATGGGCAATAGAACAGCCTTGGTACATCGTATCCCCCCTGGGGAGAGGGGGGAAGGGGTCGAAGGCGTGCGTCGACACGATAATCGAGGAAGGTAGGAGGAAGCAAGCAGACGGCAACAGGCAGGCGGGGGTCGAGCTGCTGGATGATCTGCCATGGGGTGAGACCTCGCTTGTGGGAGTTGGGGCGAGCCAGGTTGAAATAGAGCTGGTAGAGCG
>JACQNR010000391.1 GCA_016202975.1 Acidobacteriota bacterium | reverse complement strand
TTGCTTCCTCCTACCTTCCTCGATTATCGTCTCGACGCACGCCTTCGACCCCTTCCCCCCTCTCCCCAGGGGGGATACGATGTACCAAGGCTTCCCTAGAAAGTGTGAGGTCCCGCGCCAAAACACCTCCGCCCATCCCGTCTTCTGTGAACGCGGTTTGGCCTGCATTCATTCCGCTCAGGGCATGGCCCCTGAGCGGCGCTCGCCAGCGCTCCAATAAGCTTCTTGTCTCAGGGTTTATGTGGTATATTCCACGAAGGTTTACGCTTTCATGGGCGCGGGGGGGCGGCTATGAAATGGGGACCAAATATCTAGTCGCCAGGGTAGGCGCTGCCAGCAGCGCGGGTGCGACCATGATGAAAAGGGTATCTGAGTCACGCAAGTATCCCCGAATTCCCTCGGATTTCCCCGTGATCTTCAAACTGGGCGAGACAACGGCCAAAATCCATTCCGTGAATGTGGGGGGAGGCGGATTGCGCCTCGAAACTTCGGCGCTGCCTTGCGGCGCGGAGCTGATGGTGCGCTTCCGGACCTCCAAGCACCAGGCCTTTATCCAGACCAAGGCCCGGGTCATCTACACTCTCCCCGACCTGGGCAGCGGCGTCGAGTTTACGAACATCGACCAGGAACATCTGCAAATCATCCTGCGCGCCATTCACGGAAACGCGGGCAACCGCCGCAAAGCGCCGCGCGTTCCTCTTGCCACGCAGATTCATATCGATGATTCGATGGCCCTCGCCTATTCGCGCGACCTGAGCACGGGCGGAATCTTCATTGACACCAAGGAGCCCAGTGAAATCGGCACCGAAGTCGACATCCGGTTCCGACTGAGCGAGGATGACCCCATCATTATTGCCAAGGGAAAGGTTCGTTACGTCGTCCCCCGATTGGGCATGGGTGTCCAATTTACGGAAGTCTCCGACCAGGACCGAAAGCGCATTGTGACATTCGTCTTGAGTTCCGGCGAGATATTGCCCGAGTCGTCGCCGGAAGAATCTCCCTCATAAACTCACACCCAGGCGGATTCGCCTTCGCTCTACGGTCATGGCAGAGCATCGTTGATTTTCTAGGACAGCTCCCCATCCGGGAAATTTCTGGACGAAACTAAAAGGAGCCGCCGCTGGACATCAGGTGGATTTCCTCAATCGAAGCGCGGGGCGGCTGGAGGAGAGCGTTGAGGACGGCTTCGGCGACGTCGTGGGGTTGCAGGAGCTTCTCCCGGTCGACGGGAAAATCAAACTCATCTGCCATGCGGGTGTTGGTCGAACCCGGCAGAATCGCGGTCACGCGAATTCCCATCGGCCGCAGTTCCTTGCGAAGAACCCGTGTCAGCCCCATCGCGCCGAACTTCGAGGCCGTGTAGGCCGAACATCGTTCAAATGCCACGCGGGCGGAAACCGACAGTATATTCACCAGGTTCGGGCGGCGCCCCCGCCGGAGGAGGGGCAGAGCTGCCTGCGTGACAACAAAAAGCGAAGTGAGGTTGGCCGCGATTACGCTGTCCCAATCCTTCGGTGTCGTGCGAGTGAAGGGTTTGAAGATAAACACGCCAGCGTTGTTAACGAGCGCGTCGAGCCGCTTGGTCTTCCGCCGGATTTCGCGAAAGGCCCGAGCGACGCTTGCGTGTCGGGTGACATCGGCCACCGCCACGATCGCTTCCCCGCCGATTTGGCGGGCCACTCGTTCCAGCGCCCGCCGGTCGCGCCCGATCAAGACCACGCGGGCGCCCTCGCGAGCTACCGCTTCCACAATCGCCCGGCCGATACCGCGATTCGCACCCGTGACGGCCACAATCCTGCCGGCGAGTTTCCCTTTCGTCCCCCGGGATCCGGGCTTCGGATTTGAGGGTTGGCGTCTCACGCCCCCGTCCTCTAGAGCATCAGGAATCTGACCTTGGGACACGCCGACATCGCTTCTGAAGGAGTTCTGGGCTGAAGTTCTTCACGAAACCCGGATCCCTCGTTATTGGCTCTTCATACGCACCAGCGCCAGGAATTCTTCCCGCGTCTCAATCTCATGCCGGAAAACGCCTAGCATGGCGGAGGTGACCGCGACGGAGTTCTGTTTTTCCACCCCGCGCATAATCATGCAGAGGTGCTTGGCCTCGATCACCACGCCCACGCCGCGCGGGTTGATCTTTTCCATGATGGTTTCGGCGATTTGCGTGGTGAGCCGCTCCTGGACCTGCAGCCGCCGCGCGAACAAGTCCACGAGGCGCGGAATCTTTGAGAGCCCGATCACTTTCTTCGTGGGGATATAGGCAACGTGGCAGCGGCCGAAGAACGGCAGCAAATGATGCTCGCACATGCTGAAGACCTCGATGTCCTTGACGATCACCATCTCGTCATACGCCACTTCGTAGAGCGCACCGTTCAGCACGCGATCGACATTCTGCTGGTAGCCGCTGGTCAGAAAGCGCATCGACTCGGCCACGCGCCGCGGCGTCCTGAGCAGCCCATCGCGCCCCGGGTCCTCGCCGATTTCCTGGATGATGCGGCGAATCGACTCTTCGAGGGGGTCTGTCACCATTCGCCCACTGCGTTGTTTTCCCTTCGCTGCGCTCATGCGTTCACCTTTCGCGCCGGCCCACTCGCCTCATGCCCGCCAGAATATTCGATGGAATTGGATGTGGTCTCCTCCAGGCGCACCCGCGCCAGCCGGACTTCGCCGCCCGGTCCCGCGCCCTCAAGATGCGGCTTGAGGAGCCGGTGAATTTCCAGGCAGATGTTCTCGGAGGTGGGTACCCGATCGCGGAAACTTTCCGTGTCGAGGTTCAGGTTGGTCTCATCGAACCTGTCCAGAACTTCGCGCTGCACGAGGGAGTCGAGGAAACCCAGGTCGCACACCATGCCGGTCTCGCGGTCCACGCGGCCCGCCACTGTGACGTCGAGCACGTAGTTATGGCCGTGGCCATAGGGATTATTGCATTTGCCATAAAGACGCGCGTTATCTTCGGGACTCAACTCAGGGGCGTCGAGGCGATGCGCCGCGCAGAATCGGTATCGTCGTGTCAGGTAAACCATCACTCTCCCAAATAATCCACAAAGAGATCGGG
>JACQNR010000390.1 GCA_016202975.1 Acidobacteriota bacterium | reverse complement strand
CTTGATTTGACAAGCCTTCCACGGCGTGGCATTTCCTCAGCCTGGAACACCACGGATTGAAAGACTTTCCAGCAGCCTTGAGCGACCAGCTCCTGGTGCTTACGCCCCGATCCGAAAAGTGTCACCAATCATGTGAACGACTACAAGGGCTGGACAACTGTGAACCGCCGACGTAAACTGTCGCCGCAACGCTTTCAAGTGAACGTGGCGCGGGAGTTGGCTCGCATCCGGGTCAGGAGACCTATCATGTCGAAGAGAGCTGCAGTCTTCGCTGCACTGCAGGTCAACGCGGTTGTCGCCATGTCGCTCGTGGGGTTTGGAGCGCAGGTAAAGCGGGTGGAGGATTGGCAGATTCACGACCGGAACCGCCCGCGGCCGCCTGTAATCACTCCCGCCACTTCGAGCACGCAGGAAAAAGCCGGCCAGCCGCCCTCCGATGCGGTGGTCTTGTTCGACGGGAAGGATCTTTCCAAGTGGGTGAGCGTCAAGGGGGGCCCCGCGAAATGGAAAGTTGCGAAGGATTACTTTGAAGTCGTGGCGAAGGCCGGCGCCATCCGGACGAAGCAGAGCTTCGGTGACTGCCAACTGCACGTCGAATGGATGACGCCTGACCCTCCGCACGGCGACGACCAGGACCGCGGAAACAGCGGGATATTCCCGATGGGCCTCTACGAGATCCAAGTTCTCGACTCCTATAACAATGATACTTACCCGGACGGTCAGGCTTCTGCCATTTATGGGCAGTACCCGCCCCTGGTGAATGCTTGCCGCCCTCCTGGCCGGTGGCAGACCTACGACATCATATTCCACGGGCTGCGCTTCGATAAGGATGGCAACCTTCTGCGAAAGGTTCATATCACTGTGTTTCAAAACGGGGTTCTCACTCAGGATAACGTCGAACTGACCGGGCCAACTGCACACAAAATGCGCCCCCCTTACAAGGCGACCCCGGTGAAACTTCCGCTTGAGCTGCAGGATCACAATCACCCGGTCCGCTACCGGAATATCTGGTTACGAGAACTGAATTGAGAATGCCGCGACTGGCGGCGGGAATCCTCGATATCGATTCGTTGGTGAATTACCGCTCATAAAGGGAATAGCAAAGCCGCAGTCATAGTAGGTATGAAATTCGATTCCGCCGACGACCAACCGCAGAAACCCCTGGCCGGGACTTGCCATCATCAGTGGCAGAACCAGGAAAGCCCCTATTCGGTAGCCCAGGTGTGCTCCGTTTGCAAGCTTTTCCGTTACAAGAGCAGCCGCACCGCAGATTGGGAGTATAGGGCTCCGATTCCCATAGGCCGCGCGTCGGGCGGGCCATGACAGGAGATCGGGAACGAAATCAATCATCATCCCTCCGAGCCGCCTCGCCAGCAGTGAGACTTTCCGGCAACGGAAACCGTTGCACGCCCTTCCAAATCTGGACAGACACCTACAGTGTGGTCATGAACGCTTTCAATGCGTCCTGAATTGGGCAGGATTCGACGCTGGAAACGAATCCGGTGCTGCGTCAATAACATTAGGAGAGGTGAGATGAAGGATTCTTCTCGCTTTGAAATAGCCCGATTCGCACAAGATGTTGGGGGTTAGTCGTAGACCAACCCAAGATATTGCACGATACATACACATTAACCGACAATATAGGCTCGATTCATAAAAAAACCTACAAAAACCATAAAAAAAGCTTGACATGACATATCACAAAGGGTATAACCTGCCCCAATGCTTACGATGTTGTAAGCAGCATTGGGATAGCTCACCAGTTGTATGCGCCTCAGTTTACCGTCGAATCGCCCGCTGTAAAGGCTGAATTATGGCTGAAATTCGCGAAGTGATGGGCATCCGGGAAGCTTCCGATTACCTCGGAATTTCCCGCGACACCCTTTACAAGTATGTCATGGGCGAAAGAATCCCTGCATTCAAACTCGGTAATCGTTGGAAGTTCAAGAAAACCGTCCTGGACCGCTGGATGGAAAGGCAAAGCACCCAGCGCGAAGACCGGGGGACGGCCAAATCGCGGGCAAGCGCCCGATAGGGGGCAATCCGGATGTTTGGATTTGGAAAACCAAAAGGGCTTGTGGGTCTGGATATCGGTTCGAGCTCCGTCAAGGTCATCGAGTTACGCAAAAAGGGCGATGGCTACGAGCTGGTCAATATGGGAGTCGAGAATCTCGGCCAGGATGCGGTCGTGGACGGGGCGATCATGGATTCCTTCACGGTTACCACGGCCATTGAGACGATCTTTAACCAAAACAAGATCAAGATAAAGAATGTGGCAACGGCCGTTTCGGGACATTCGGTCATCGTAAAGAAGATTTCCGTGAATGCTCCGACGGAACTGGAAGTGGCCAACGCCATCCCCTATGAAGCGCCGCAGTTCATTCCCTTTGCGATGGAAGATGTCAACATCAGCTACCAGGTGCTGGGGCCGGCCACGGCGGGCCCAGGATTTGACGTCATGCTGGTGGCGGTCAAGCGCGACAAGATCTTGAACCACACCAACGTTTTGAGTCAGTCGGGCAAAACCCCCATGGTCGTCGATATCGATGCCTTTGCCCTTCAGAATGCTTTTGAGGTGAATTATGAGCCCGCGCCCGACAGAATGATCGCGCTCCTGAATATCGGCGCAAGCCTCATGAATATCAATATCATGCGGGGCGGCGTACCCCTGTTTACACGCGACGTTTCGGTGGGCGGCAACCAGTACACCGACACCTTGCAGAAAGAGCTCGACTTGAGCTTTGACGACGCTGAAAAGCTGAAGCAGGGTCACGAAGTGGGGAGCGTTACTCCCGACCAAGCCGCGCCCCACCTGCGCTCGGTATCCGAGATTCTCCTGCTTGAGGTTCAGAAGACTTTCGATTTCTTTAAGCAAACCACCTCGGCCGAGAGCATTCAGCAGATCTATGTGGCCGGCGGGTCGGCCCGGATCGAGGGGTTGGTGGATCTCCTGAAGGAGGAGTTCGGGATTCCGGTTGAGATTATGAATCCCTTCCAGAGGGTGGAGGTGAACCCCACCAAGTTCCCTGCCGACCGGATTGAAAATCTCGCTCCGCGCATGAGCGTCGCGGTCGGACTGGCATTGAGGAGCTTTGACACGCCATGATCAAAATTAACCTGCTGGGGATAACGCCAAGTGGCGCGGCGCCTGCGGCGCCGGGGCCTCCGGTGACCGCCTTGCGTCAGGCGCTGTACTTTGTGGTGGGTGCGGTAGTCGCAGGTGTCGTGGTCTTCTTTTTCTGGGCCTACTGGAACAGCGATATCAAGAAGCTTGACGCCCAGATCGCAAAAGAAGTCATCGAGCAGAATCGACTGAAGACGATTCAGGCCGAAAACCAGCGCTACCTGGCGCAGCGGCAGCAGCTCGAGCGGCGCATCAACACGATCCAGCAGCTCATCAATGGCCGGTCGGGGCCCGTGGATCTGATGATCAACATCGGCAACATTGTAAACAAGGCTGATGACCTCTATATCCTCACGATGGTCCCGGATGGTGCGCGGACCGCGATTAAAGGTCAAGCCAGTAGCGTCAACTCCATCGCGAATCTCATCTCCAATTTGAAGAACAGCGGGGTATTTCAGGACGTGCAGTTGCGACAATATTATCAGGACGACCAGTTCAATCGGCTGAGCTTCAAGTTCAACATCGATTTTGTGTACAAACCGCCCGCGCCGGCGCCGCCCGCCGGACAACAGCAGGCGGCAGCGCCGGGGACTGCGGGTCGTCCCGCAGGTCAATAGGGGAGAGCTGCTATGGCCAAGAAATTCAACGATCTTCCGGGTGTGGTTCAGGCAGTCATCCTGTCTGGTCTGGCCATCGCGTTGGGAGTTGGCTACTTCTTCTTCGGGATTCCCGGTGTCGCAAAGCCTGTCATTGATCTGCGTGCGGAACGGGACAGGAAGGCGGCCCAGTTGGTGCAACTGAAGCAGGAAAACGAAAAGAACCGGGCTCTGGAGAGGGAAAGAGTGGAGCTTCTCAACCGCATCGAGCAACTTTCGAAACAGCTCGAGACGCTGCGGACAATCGTCCCGGACGAGCAGGCTACTGATCAGTTCGTCAAGTTGGTCTATGACAAAGCCCGCGGCTCCTCGATCTTCCTCCGGAACTTCGTCGCCGCGCCCCTCCAGCAGCGTGAGTATCACACGGAGATGCCTTTCACGGTTCGCTTGGACGGAGTTTACTACCAGATGTTGGAGTTCTTCCGCCAGCTTGCTTCCGAGCAGCGCATCATCAGCGTCGTGGCCTTGGCGCTGGGACCCCCCGGAGGCGGTGGCCAAGGGGCTTTCAAGATACTTCCCCACGAAACGGTGGGTGCAAGTTGCACGATCGTGACCTATTTCAACAGGCCGGCCCCCGCGCCGGCCAAGGCACCGCCTCCGAAGAGGTAGTGCGGGATGACGCATATGATGGTTAAAGAAAGAAAAATGCGCCGTAAGACCGAAGCCCTGGGCATGTTCCTCATGATTGCACTGGTTGTGGCCATCATGGGGTTGGGCACGGGGGTTGCGGGCCGAGCCGAGCCCGACGTGGGTCTGGCGGGTGGACAAGAGGCGAAACCTGCCGCGCCAGCCGCCACCAAGTCACCCGCGACGACTAAGAAATCCGCCAAGGCGTCGAAGAAGAGCGCGGAGGGTGTTAAGAAGGGCGCGGTGCCCACCACGCAGGGTCCCAAATCGCCTCCCATTATAGGCCGCCGCGACCCCTTCAAGCTGCCCGGACCTCCAGTCGCAGCCGCCGAAGGCACGGGTGAAGCGCCCATTGGCAACCTGCCCCCTGGAACTCGCGGCCTGGTGATCAGCCGCCTCCGCTTGGAAGGGATTGTGCGGCTTGATACGAGCGGAGTATTGATTGCGGTGGTCGATACAAATGCCAATCGGGCATATTTCCTGCGGGAAAACGACGCAGTGTACAACGGTGTAGTTTCGAAGATTACTCCGGACTCAGTCACTTTCCGAGAAAACACCCTTGACTCAGCCGGCAAAGTTGCCAGCCGTGACGTCGTGCTGAGACTAACACAGGGGCCTGGAGCCTGAAGATGAGACGAACAGCGATCCTTTCAATCACGACGACATGGGTTGTGCTGGGGATGATGACTCTGGCCTACGGCCAGAGCAAACCCAGCTCACCTCCGGCGAGTCTGAAGGCCGTGGCCTCCTCCGGCCCGCTCCTGCCGAATGATGTGATCCTCACCATCCAGGGGGATTACACTTTTCACACCACGCGAGCCACGGGCGATACCGTTCTTGTGGACCTGCGAGGAGTGAAGATCGCAGGAGTACCCAAGGACGGAAAGCTGGGGAGCGGTGTGGTGACCGACTATCACCTCCTCCAGTATATGGATGTCTCAGGAGCTCCTGTTGTGCGCGTCCAGCTGAATCTCCGCGAGCCGGAAACGCTGCACGCATATCGGGAGTCTGCAGGGCTGCGTCTCGCCTTTGGCGCGCATGCCGAGGCACCGGCCAAGGCTGAAGCACCGCGCACGACTGCGCTTGCTCCCGTCGAGCCCCCGCCAGCCACTGCGCTGAAGCCCAGCAGGGGCCCCTTGAAGGTCTCAGGCGTCAAGATCACTTCCGGTCCTGCGGGCGAAACCTTCGTGGATATCGCCACAACCAGCCAGGTTCCGTATACGGTTCTCCAGCTCCAAAATCCTCCACGCCTGGTTATTGACCTCGAGGGTGCGACCAATGCCGCCGCAAAGAACTATGCGGCGAATTCCCCCCTTCTGAAGGGTGTTCGTACCGGCCAGTTCCGCGCGAAAGACCCCTCCGTAGTTCGTATCGTTGCCGACCTTGCCGGAGAGCCCGCGTTTGACGTCCATGCTCGCGATGGCGGCGTACGTGTAGCCCTCAAGGCCAAGGCTCCTGGCGCAGCAGCGGTTAACCCGACAGCAAAGACCGCCACAGTGGCTCAGGCTGCCACAGCGGCCGCGGAAAAACCATCCGCCAAGCCGGTTGAGAGAATTTCCGTTCCCCGACCAGAGGAAATTCTGACGGTCAAGGAAGAGCCTGCGTCTACACCCGCAGACCTTACGGCAGAAAAGGTCCAGTTGGTTGCAGCTCCCGAGGAACCAAAGGCCGAAGCGGCAGTTGCTCCTGCTCCCGCACCGGTAGAAAAGGCTGCCGTAAATCCTATCGACTTCAAAACTACACTCCCAGCCACGCCGAGTTCACCCGAGGTAGCTGCGGCTCCCAAGACCGAACCGGCTCCCGCCACGTCTGAGGAGGCCCTCCAGGCGGCCCGGGCTGCTCTGACCATGGCGAGCCATCCGGGACTGGTCACCGCCGCGGCGCCCCAAAACGAACCGGCAGCGGCCACCGATGAACAGCCGCAATACACGGGTGAGCCGATTTCCTTGAATCTGAAAGATGTGGATTTGAAGGATTTCTTCCGGCTGATCCACGAAATCAGCGGCCTCAACATCATCGTTGACCCGAACGTCGCCGGAAATGTGACTCTTGTTCTCGACGCTGTACCCTGGGACCAGGCGCTAGACATCGTTCTCAAGAATAACCGTCTGGGGAAAACGCTGGAAGGAAACGTCCTGCGCATTGCCAGGATCGAGACCATTACGGCTGAACAGGAAGCGGCGGCGAAGCTGGCCGCGGCCCGCGAAGATGCTCTGCCTCTCGTGACCGTCTTCCGTCCCGTCAATTATGCCAAGGCGGCGACGATTTCCACGATGCTGAAGTCGTGGGTCGGCGGCGGCGCGCTCAGCAAGCGAGGGAACATTCTCGTTGACGATCGCACCAACACCCTGATTATTTCCGATATCCAGACCCAGATTCCGGTCATCATGGCGATCATCGAGAAGCTCGACCGGAAAGCCAAGCAAGTGCAGATCGAGGCTCGAATTATCCGCGCCTCGGCGACCTTCTCTCGCGCCCTCGGCGTAGCGTTGAATCTGGGGCTGGCGAACCCGTCGCGCCGGACCTTGGCGGGAGGTGCCACCGGCCCCAGTTCGTCCGCGGGGACGGGGATTCCATCCCTTCCGGGGCCGCCCCCTGACGATATTACTTTGACAGCAGCCAGGGCCTCCGGCTTCGGATCGTTTGCCATCGCCAACGCGGGCGCCAATTACTTCATCAATGCGGCCATCGCGGCGGAAGAGCAGAAAGGCCAGGTTAAGACCATCTCCAAGCCGACCATCGTCACGCAGAACAATATTCCGGGGACGGTGACACAAGGCAGCCAGATCCCCATTCAGACGACCATCAACAACACCATCAGCATCCAGTACGTAAGCGCTGCCCTGACGCTCAAGGTCACGCCGCAGGTCACCGAGGATGGAAACATCTTTCTTGATATCACCGTAACGAACTCCTCACCAGGCGTGGTTTTGACCACGGCTGGACCGAGTATCGACACGCAACAGGCTACTACCCAAGTGCTCGTGCCGGACGGCGGGACGGTCATCTTCGGCGGGGTCAACGTGACGCGGCGCGAGAAGAATTCCACGCAGGTCCCGGTCCTGGGTTCGATACCGCTCATCGGAAACCTTTTTAAGTCGAGCACAACATCGGATTCCGACGCCGAATTGCTCTTCTTCGTGTCGCCCAAGGTTCTGCCCGGATAGCTCCGGCGAAGTTTGTACGTCTGATAGCCTGAGGAGGAGGCGCAAGTCTCCTCCTTTTTCTTTGCCGGCATGAAAGCACCCCGGATGGAAGCTCCCATTTCGACTCGGCAGGCCCGACTTCGGTCGCTCCTCAAGGCCCGTAAACTGGACCATCTCCTCATTACCCACATTCCCAACGTGTATTACTTGACGGGCTTCCGGGGCTCGGCGGGCATGGCCTTGCTGGGCGAGGGGGACGCAGTTTTGTTTGTGGACCCTCGCTACACACTACAGGCAAAAGACCAGGCTCGCGGTGTTGAGGTCACTGAAGCGAAGCAGCGGCTTATCGAGGCTGTTGGCGGATGGCTGAAGACCAGCAAAGCCAAGGAAGTGGGTTGTGACGACAGCAGCCTGAGCTATGCGACTTGGCGGGCTCTCCAGCAAGCCGTAGGGCGCCGTTGCCGACTGCGTTCCGCAGGCGGGCTCGTGGAAGGCATGCGGATGGTCAAGGATCCGTTCGAACTTGGTCTCATCCGGCGGGCGGCGCTCTTGACCTCGGAAGTCTTCGAGGACGTGCGACGCCTCGTAAAGCCTGGGGCCTCGGAGATGGACTTGGCGACGGAAATCGAGTACCGGCTGAAACGAAAGGGTGCGGAGGGTGTAGCCTTCGAGAGCATCGTTGCCTCCGGCCCTCGGAGCGCGCTGCCACACGCACGCGCGTCCTCCAAGTTGTTGAAGAAAAATGAGTTCGTTATCTTTGACCTGGGTGCTATAATAAGCGGATACGCGGCCGATATGACGCGGACCCTTTATCTGGGAACACCCGACACCAGGGCTCGGCGAATATACCAGGCCGTATTTGATGCCGAGAAAACTGGAATAAAGGCTGTGAGGCCGGGGACTCGGGCCGGGGCGGTCGATGCCACGGTCCGGAGGTCGCTTGCCAGACGGCGGCTGGATGAGTATTTTACTCACAGCACGGGTCATGGCGTAGGTCTCGAAGTTCACGAGAAGCCGCGACTGGGGCGAGGCGACAAGCAGCGGCTCGACCCCGGATTCGTGGTAACCGTCGAGCCCGGCGTCTACCTCGAGGGATTTGGCGGCGTGAGGGTAGAGGATACGGTGGCCATCGGGAAGGATGGTCCAGAGGTCCTGACCTCTAGCCCCAAGGAAGACTGGATCATCCCATAGCAGCCGCCCCGGTTGAGAGGAAAGCCATGGAGGCCGGAAGAGTTCCGGCCGCAGGGAGCAGAATCAATGCCCAAGAAGAGTGCAGGGCGAGGCGGGGAAGCCAGCGAGGCTGCCTGGAATCTCAAGGAAATCCGCGCGTTGATGGATGTTCTTGAGGAGCGTCAAATAAGCGAATTCGAAATGGAGAGGGGCGGAACTCGCATCCGCATCAAGCGGGGAGGCCTGGCAGTGGAAACGCCCCAGGTGCCCCTTTACGGAAACAACCACTCGCACGTCTGGCCCGCCCCCGCGCCTGAGCCCTCGGCGACGCCCCCGGCATCCGGAATGCCGGCCGCGACGGATGCGGCAGAAACGGTCGAAGATGTTCACCTCGTTAAATCGCCCATCGTAGGAACTTTTTACAATTCGCCCTCTCCGAATGCCCCGCCCTTTGTCAGCGTGGGGGACGAGGTCCAAGTGGGCCAGCCGCTGTGTATCATCGAGGCGATGAAGCTGATGAATGAAATCGAATCGGATTCCGCGGGCGAGGTTGTCCGCATCTACATGGAGAACGGGCAGCCTGTAGAGTATGGCCAGTCGCTCTATGCGATCAGACCATCCCACAAGATTTGAGCTTTCACCTTCGACCGGAAAATGTTTCAGAAGATCCTCATAGCCAATCGCGGTGAAATTGCGCTGCGAGTCATTTGTGCCTGCAAGGAGCTGGGCATCCCCAGCGTCGCCGTCTATTCGGAAGCTGACCGTTACTCGCTTCACGTTCGATTTGCTGACGAAGCGGTCTGCATTGGGCCGCCGCGCAGTTCCGAAAGCTACTTAAATATCGCCAGCATCATTTCCGCGGCGGAGATTACCGGCGCGGACGCCATCCATCCCGGCTACGGGTTTCTTGCCGAAAGCTCACATTTTGCTGAGGTTTGCGAAACCTCTGGGCTCACGTTTATTGGGCCCACGCCGGAGGTCATCCGGCTGATGGGCGATAAGGACAAGGCGCGCAAGACCATGGTAGAGCACGGTTTGCCGATACTTCCCGGGTCGGGAATACTGCAATCGGCGGGCGAGGCTCGGAAGATTGCGTCCGAAATCGGGTATCCCGTGATCATCAAGGCGGTTGCGGGTGGCGGCGGACGCGGAATGCGCGTGGTCCAGTCCAAAAGGGATCTGGAAGGCGCCTTCGGGACGGCTCAGAGCGAGGCCGGCTCAGCGTTTGGATGTCCGGACGTTTATCTCGAGAAGTACGTTGCCGCGTCGCGCCACATCGAGTTTCAGGTTATGGGAGACCAAGAGGGGCGGGTGATTCACCTGGGCGAGCGCGAATGCACCATCCAGCGGCGGCATCAAAAATTGTTGGAAGAATCCCCTTCAACTCAAATCGACGCGCAGACGCGGGGTCGCATGGGCGGGCAGATTATCAATGCGCTTCGGGCCATTGGCTACACGAATGCCGGGACCGTCGAATTTCTCATGGATGAGAACCGGAACCTCTATTTCCTCGAGATGAACACCCGTATACAAGTGGAGCACCCCGTAACCGAGATGGTGACGGGGCTCGACCTGGTGAAGCTCCAGATCATGATCGCTGCGGGCGAGCGAATTCCCATTGAGGGCGAAACCGTCAACCTTCGCGGGCACTCCATTGAGTGCCGGATTTGCGCCGAGGATCCCGTCACCTTTGCCCCCTCGGCGGGCAAGATTACCGGATTTCATACGCCCGGCGGCACAGGGATTCGCATTGACACTGCGGCCTACTCTGAGTCGGTGATCCCGCCCTATTACGATTCTTTGATCGCCAAGCTTGTCGTCCACGGCAGGAACCGCGCCGAGGCCGTCAGCCGCATGACCCGGGCGCTCGACATGTTCGTCGTCGAGGGGATCACGACTTCCATCCCGGTTCACCAGAAGATCGCCGCAGACCCCGACTTCCAGGCAGGCAATTTCGACACGCGCTTCCTCGCGCGATTCTCCACGAATGGCTCGGGAGTGAGCTAAATCGTGCTTTCAGCCAAGGCGCTGATTTGCCCTTTGCTGGCTTCAGTTCATGTTGTCTGAGCGCGGCGTGACCTTCAAGTACCTATGGGTTTGATCATTCCCCGTCTGTACGCCATTCTCGACCCATCCTCGATTCCCCAGCGCCCAATCCTGGAAGTGTGTGATATCCTCCTCGCGGCGGGCGTGAGGCTGATTCAATATCGAAACAAGAACGCGCCGTCCAGGACAGTCTATGAGGAGTGCGTGGAACTCGCGCGGCGTGCGCAACAAGCTGGCGCCCGGCTGATTGTGAATGACCGCGCCGATATTGCCCGCGCCAGCGGCGCTGACGGAGTGCATGTCGGACAGGATGACCTGCCCGTGGAACTCGCGCGCCTAGTGGTGGGGACAGGGAAATGGGTTGGGCTATCCACGCACAATCTGGAGCAAATTGCCTCGGCGAATAAGACTTCGGCCGATTATTTGGCCTTCGGTCCCATCTTTCAGACGTCGAGCAAAGAAAAACCCGATCCCGCGGTCGGAATCGAAGGATT
>JACQNR010000389.1 GCA_016202975.1 Acidobacteriota bacterium | reverse complement strand
GCTTAATGAACGGCTTGAAGCCTTCTTTGGCAATCCGGTCGCGGATGCGAACAGCCTCGGCTCGAGTGGCATACGGGCCAACCTGAACGCGGTACAGGTTGTCCTTGGCATCGGAAAACTGCGGAGGCACCACAAAAACGTCCAGCCCGCGCGCGCGCAATTCCTTAACTAGTTTTTCCGCATCCTTCTTTTCGCTCGAGGCGGCAACTTGCACGGTGAAGCCCGCGCTTTCCTTCCCGCGGCGCGTCGAGGCTGGAGCCTTGGCAGCCGGAGCCTTCGCGGCGGGCCTGGGCGCGGGAGGTTTGACTGCAGGCTGGGGCGATGGTTTGGCGGGGGGCTTTGCCTCAGCAATCTGTGATTCGCTGCCCGCCGTCGGCGGAGTGACGGGTGCCGGCACCGTCTGTGCGGGCTCGGGCGGAGGATTTACCAGCGGAGGGACTGCCCCCGACGGTGCAACTTCTTCCGTCGTGTTGGCAGCTCTGGATGGCCGCTCATTATATCCCACCAAGAACCCCAGGGAGAAGAACACGGCGCACGCTGCCACTCCCATCACGAAAACTAGGATGAGAAACCGGGCAGAAAGGCCCTTATCATCTTTTCGTTCTGTGCGGTCCGGCATGGTCCTCCGTCGGGCCTGGGAAATCACCCGCCTTTACTTGGTTATGGCAGCGGGCGGACTGGTCCCTTGTCCCCGCCCCATCAGCGTCGTGAGCAGCTCAATCGGTAATGGGAAAACGATCGTCGTGTTCTTCTCCACGCCGATTTCCGTGAGCGTCTGGAGATACCGTAGCGTGATCGCCACGGGCTCGCGGCTTATGTTTGCCGCCGCCATGGCGAGTTTCTCCGAGGCCTGGTATTCGCCGTCGGCGTGGATGATCTTGGCGCGGCGCTCGCGCTCGGCCTCCGCCTGGCGAGCGATGGCGCGCTGCATCTCCTGCGGCAAATCCACCTGCTTGATCTGCACTTGCGTCACCTTGATTCCCCAGGGTTCGGTCTGCTCGTCGATGATGGTTTGCAGCCGCGCGTTGAGCTTTTCCCGCTGCGAGAGCATGTCATCCAACTCCACCTCGCCCAGCACCGACCGCAAGGCCGTGGAAGCAAGCTGCTCGACGGCGTAGCGGTAGTTCCTGAGTTCGATCAGCGCCTTTTGAGCGGTGATCACGCGGTACCAGAGCACCGCGTTGACCTTGACCGAGACGTTGTCGCGCGAGATGACGTCCTGGGGCGGTACGTCCCAGGTTTCAATCTGCAGCGAGATGCGGTACATCCGATCGATGGGCCAGAGGATCAGGATCAGGCCCGGCCCCTTGTCGGTGGCGAGAACGCGTCCCAGGCGAAGGACGACCGCTTTTTCCCACTCATTCAGGATATTGATGCACTTGATAATCCAGACTACGAAGATGAAGATTGCCACAACGACTGCTGTGCCCATGGTCAGCTCCTTCTCGGATTGCGCGGGCTTGGGTGACCGCGTCCGCGGACAGAAATTGCACTGACTAGTCTATCGGGAATCGGTCACCGCCTCAACCGCAAGCGTGAGCCCCTCGACCTGGAGGACGCGTACCGGCGTTCCCGCCGCGATTCGTGCGGTGCTCCGGGCCTGCCAGATTTCGCCGCGCACCAGCACCTGCCCCGCGGGGTCGATATCGGATTGGGCCACTCCCGTGACGCCGATCATCCCCGCCTCGCCGGTAATCGCCTTTCGCCGCTTGGCGGCAATCGCCAGTCGCAGTAGCACCACCGTAATCACCGCCAGGGGGACGGTGACGCCGAGAGCCGTGCTCAATCGAATCCGCCCCTCGGGCAGCGGTGAGTCCACCAGAATCAGCGCGCCCAGGGTCATCGCCACGACTCCCGCCGCAGCCAGCGCGCCGTATGACGTGACCTTGACTTCCAGCGCAAACAAGGCCAGTGCCACGACAATGAGGAGCACCCCGAGCATGTTGAGAGGCAGCAGGTTGAACGCGTAGAGCGCCAGCACCAGCGCAACCGCGCCCACTACACCCGGCGCGACCAGGCCCGGATGCGTAAATTCAATGTATAGACATGCTATGCCGGTTGCGCCAAGCAGGAAGGCAATGTTGGGGTCGGCGACCCAAGCCAGAGCCCGCTCGCGGCGCGTCATGGGATAGGAATCGAGAGTTGCTCCGGCAAGATGAAGGGTCACGGTCGAATCGTTAATGCGTTTGACCGCCCGGCCATCGAGTTTGGCCAGCAACTCTTGCGGCGAGCCCGCGATGACGTCAATCAGCTTGGCATCCAACGCTTCCTTCTCGGTGAACGATTTGCTTTCCCTGACGCCAGCTTCGGCAAGCTGTACGTTGCGCCCACGCTTTTCTGCAATACTTCGGATGTAGGAAGCAGAATCGTTCTCGATCTTTTGTTCCATCGTTTTCCCGACATTGGTGTTGAAGAGCATGACGGGATGCGCCGCCCCGCTGTTGGTTCCGGGCGCCATCGCCGCCACGTCGCCCGCCAGCAGGATAAAGAAGCCCGCCGACGCCGCGGTGCTTCCGCTGGGCGCAACATAGGTAATGACCGGGACGCGCGAGTCGTAGATGGCCTTGATGATCTCGCTCATCGAATTCGACATCCCCCCGGGCGTGTCCATTTCGAGCAGCACGGCTTCGGCGTGGGAATCGTTCGCATACTTGATGCCTTCGACGATGTATTCAGTGGTGACGTGGTTCACCATCTGGTCGAGCTCGAGCACGACGACGCGGGGCGGCCCTTCGGGCGAGCCCTGCGCGGCAGCGCTGACCGAAAACAGGATGACCATCAAGATGATGAGTTTTCGCCAACTGAAGCAAGTCATGGCTTGGCCTCCGCAGGTGCGACCGCTGGGGTCCCCCGCTCGGTCACTTCCCTTGCCGGGCTCGCACTGCGAGCATGCGCTCGATAAGCCTTGCGGTCGAAGCCTTTCTTCAGTCGAGGGCTGGGGAGAATTCCGCTGTTCGCATTTCTCTCCAGTTCCTCGCCTCTGCCTTCAAGCCACTTGTCTTCCTTCTTCTTGCCTTCGAGATCGCCAGCCTTGGCGAGGGCATCGCCCAGCAGTCGGTGGATCTCCGCATCGTCCGGAGCAGCTTGCAGGGCTTCGCGGAAGTAGCGGACGGCGACGGCGGGCTTACCTTCGTTCCACATGCAGACGCCCAGATTAAAGCTGTACACGGGGTCGGACGAATCAGCCTGGTAAGCCCGGTCAAAATTCACGATGGCCTCTTCCCATAGCCCGCGCCCGGCCTGCAGGAAGCCGAGGTTATTCCAGACTTCCGTGAGCGGGACCTCCCGAGCGAGGTCCGTAAATGCCTTTTCCGCCGCTGCGTCGCGACCCAGGAAGAATTCATTGACGCCCTTCATGAAGCGCGCCTCAAAGGAGTCGGCATCGGTCGGCGCGAGTTTGTCCAACCACTTCTCGGAGTTCTCGTAATCCTTGATCTCGTAATAGAAGCGTCCGAGTTCGAGCGCGGCGCGATGGTCGGATGGGTCCCGACGGTCCGCCTCGGTCAAAAAACGAACCCGCGTTTCCGGTTCGGTGGCGAGGACTCCCCGGACGTAATTCTCGTGAGCATCGAGCCGCAGAGCCGGGAATTGCCGCCGGAAATCCTCCTCGCTCCCTACGGTGAAATCCTTATCGTCCATGGCAAGGATGCGCCATGCAAGGCGTGTCTGGATTTCAGCGAGATCGGCAAGCTGGCCATTGACCTCGAACGGCCCTGATATCTTCAAACGGCTGACATCCAGCAAATACGCGTGCGACGTCAACACTCGACCGTTCACGGCAAATGTACCGGTCACGACCCAGTCCGCGCCCAGGGATTCGGCCACCTTGATGGCGCTGGCCCAGGTCATCGGCGTGCCCGGCGGAATCCCAGCCTCGCGGCAAGCCGCGTCCCGCTCAATTCTGCTCAGAACGGCTCGATCGCTTCCCGAGAGGCGCATGGAAAGAGTTTCCGCAAAACTCTCCGACATCCATCCGACATCGGTGCGACTGCTCTTGTTCTCAAACGGGAGCACCAGGATCGTGCGAGACTGAGGCGCTGCACTGAGTTCTAGCACGCCGAAACTTACAAGGAAAGTAGCCAGCAGTTTATTCATGCGTCGGGCCACCGCTCATTATAACACCCGCCCACCCGGCGCTGTTCGAGGCGGTCTGTGGAGAGAACCATGCGGTTCACATCGAGCGGCAAGCCATCAAAGCGGTCTGGGTGGGTTCGCCCGAAGTTCCACGTAGGGAGGGTATTCGGCCAGCGTCTTGAAGTCGGGATCCTGGTCGATCATTTCGAAGTCCTTGAAGCCGTCTTCCAGGGCGCGACGCAGGTATCTCACCGCATCCTCAGGACGGCCGAGAGAGGCATAGACCTTGGACATGTAAAAGAAATATTTCGCGTCGGAAGGGCGCGCTTGCAGGGTCGTCCCAACGTTCGAGCGGCTCGCCAGAAAGTCCGGTTCGAGCCGGAGCGTTTGCTGGTACGCCTCAATCGCCTCTTTGTATTTTTTGGTCGCGCACAGCGCCGTTCCCAGATTGTAGTGGAAGGATGGGTTGCTAGGATCACGTTGGATGGCCTGGCGGTACCACTTCAAGGACTTCTTGGCCTGGTCGCTGAGGTAGTACGTCGTCCCGATATTGTTGTAGGGTTCCGCAAATTCCTTCTTGCGGCGTATGGCCTCTTTGTAGGCTTTGCGTGCGCCCGACATGTCCAGCAAGTTCTGACGCGCGATGCCGATCTTGTTCCAGATCCTTGCATCCTTGTTGCCTGTAGCTCTCAATGATCGCTGGTAGGAATCCAGAGCATCCGCGTAGGATTTACGGGCCATGAAAACATCACCCTTTTCCTCAAGGGAAAGGGTCCGGCCCTGCGGAGAAGGCGTGGCACTTTCAGTGGACACAGCGGGGCCGGGAGCATCCGCTTTGGGGATCGGTCTCTCGCCCTGCCCAGTGATCGTAAGGCTTCCGTTTGCGAGCCAGCACAGCGCTCCGAGAAATCCAACGATCAGCCTCGTGTGCTGTCCCGTCTTCATGGGCCAATCTCTGTTTTCAGACTGAACCTTCAAAAACCGTAAAGGCCGCGGTCTTATTGCCGTTTGGGCTCAGTCTTGTTTGCAGCAGGCGGCTGGCTGGGCGGTGGCGGCTCATTGCCTTTGAAAATCGAAATGAATTTACTGAAGATCCCCTTGCGCTTTCCAGCCTCCGGCGCATTGCCCGGGAGGTCCTCGCTCTTGGCTTGAGGGGCGGAAGGGTCCGGCGAACCCGGCGGCAGGGGCATGGGCGGTGCGGTCGCGGCCACGGGGACGGCCTCACTCCCTCCGCCGCGGAAGATGCGGCTCAGAATTCCGCCAGGCGACCCTCCCGACGCGGGGCCAGCCGTCAGCGGCTCAGTCCCTTCAATAAACACTTCGGAGCGAGTCTGAGTGGCGCCAGCTGACGCCACGATGTTCGTCCGGGCATCCAGCGTTGCGGTGATGATTCCCTCCGGCGGGGTAAAAGGCTGGACATCCCGGTAAGCAGGCATTTCGAGCGCCCGCTTCATGAATTCCGCCCATACGGGCAGGGCCGAGGTGGCGCCGGAGAGTTTCAGCTCCTGGTCATCATCGTATCCGACCCACACCACGGCCAGAAGATTTGAGGTGAACCCGGCAAACCATCCATCGTGGGACGTTCCGGTCTTCCCCGCCGCGGGGGCCGTGAAGCCTCGGCTGCGAACCCCTGCCGCCGTCCCGCTGTTAATCACGCTTTGCATCAGGCTGGTCATCAGGTAGCTGACACGCGGATCGAGCACGGTCCGGGTTTCTTCGGGGCTCCGATAGAGCATCTTCCCGGAGGCATCGTGAACCGCCAGGATCATCCTGGGCCGGACGAATTGGCCCTGATTAGTGAAAATCGTGTACGCGCCCGCAATTTCCAGTGGTGTCGCTTCGTAAGCTCCCAGGGCGATCGCAGGTGTTCCGAGCAAGTCCTTGTTGATACCCGCGGCGACCGCCAGTCGCCGCACCTTGTCATAACCAATCATTTCGGCGAGACGCACCGTCGCGACGTTCAGGGAAAGCGCCAGCGCGTAACGGACCGTCACGGGCCCATGATATTCCTTCTTGTAATTCTCGGGCTCGTAAGGCTCATCACCAAATTGGAAGGTAGTGGGCTCATCCTGCAGGATCGTCGCCGGGGTGACGAGTGGCTGCGATCCATCCACCGCGGAGCTCAGCGCCGTCGCGTACACAAAGGGTTTGAAGGAGGAGCCCGGCTGGCGCCGCGCCAGAGTGTGATTTAACTGGCTAATGCCGTAGTTCCTCCCTCCCACGAGCGCGCGAATCTCCGCGGTTGTGGGATCGAGCGCGACGAAGGCGGCCTGGGGTTGGTTCGGATCTCGGGGTGGAGCATCTTTGGGGCGCCACTTCTTCTTGAGCTGAGAGTCCACCTCGTCCATCCCGGACCGGACCGCTTCGGAGGCCGCGCGTTGAAGATCCAGATCCAGGGTCGTGTAGATCCGGTAACTCTGCGAAAGCAGGTCGTGCTCGGAAAAGTGTGAAAGCAGTTCGTCCCGAACCATGTCCACGAAAAAGGGCGCGTGGCTGGCCTCCACGTTTTGCTGGGCGAGCCCCAGGGGCTCAGCCGAAGCGCGCTCGGCTTCCGAGGCGGTGATGAACCCGACTTCCAACATGCGGCGAATCACGAAGTTGCGGCGTTCCAGAGCCCGCTGCGGGTACTTGTAAGGAGAATCGCGGTTGGGACCGTGGATCAATCCCGACAGGAGAGCCGCTTCCCGGAGGTTGAGACTCGAAACGTCCTTGTTGAAATAGGCACTGGAGGCTTCCCCAACGCCGTAAATCGAGAAACTTCCCCGCTGGCCCAGGTAGATCTGATTCACATACATCTCGAAGATTTGCTCTTTCGAGAGGCGCTGTTCCATGAGCATGGCGAGAAAAATCTCGCTCGCCTTCCGCTCGATGGTGCGCTCGGTGGTGAGGAAGAAGCCCCGCGCCAGTTGCATCGTCAGCGTGCTGGTGCCCTTGATGCGTTCGTCAGACCTCCAGGCCGTGATCGTGGCCGCAATCAGTCTGAAGACGTTGACTCCGCTGTGCGAAAAAAAGCGGTGGTCTTCGGTGGCCACAATGGCGTCGATCAGGGTTTTGGGCAGGTCCTGGTAACGAACCAGCCGACGCTTGCTGCGGTTCTGGTCGAACAGCGTGGTGATGACTTCCGGCTCAAGCTGGCAACTGTCGAGGGGTATGCCCCGCGCCATCGAAGAGATGGAAGCTATACGCCCTCCGCGGAATTTCAGCGCCACCGGGGCAGGTCGCGAGGAATCGCTCGTGAAAAACGAATCCTTGCCCGGATAGATCTCCAGGCTGTCCGCGTCCAGCCGGTAGGTTCCCGTCCTAGAATTCCCCTCGCCTTCCGCGTACAGGGCGCGGCGGAGATGCGCCGCCACACTGGCTGCGTCGCCGGGTTGCCCCACGCGAAGCGTGGCGGGGGCCGCGAAGACCAGAGAAGCATTGTTGAAGATGTCCCCGCTCAGGCGGGCATCAATCAGGCGGGAAAAGCGAACGTGGAAGTAGATGAAGACGCCCGTGACGGCAACGAGCAGCAGAAGGCTTGTTCCGAGAAGCCCCTTCTTCCACCACGCAAGACGGCGCAACCACCCGGCACGGGAACGGCCACGGGCAGCCAAGGTTTTTCGGGATGAGAATCGTTCATTCGCTGGCACTAGTTAAAGCGATTTGTTCTGCGCCGCCGACGTGAAATGCAGCTTCACAACGTATACCTTGAGATCGACCGGAACGGTGTAATCCAGGTTTACCGTCACGCTGGCGCTCGTGGCGTCCACCTGGACCTGGTCGGCATCAATGGGCAGATCCAGTTCGCGGGCTTTCTCCAGAATCTTCCCCCGGATGACGTCCCCGTTCGCCCGCTGAGTGAGCCAGTAAGGCGTCTGCTGCCGGATGTAGTCCTCGATTTCCCAGCTGTTGACGTAAACCGGAAGAATCTTGAAGCTGGCGTAAATAACGCAGGCCAGGAAGGCCAGCGTGAGGTACGTCTTGATATGTGCGCTTCCTGATTCGGAGTGTCGCATAGGGTCTCCCGCCCGGCGCGTCCGGGTCCCTCTCTACCCGGGTATGCCCTTCGCGAGCGAAGGCACCACTTCGGTCAGCTTAACATCCTCAATGCGCTTTGTCGAGCGGCGGAAAATCTCCGCGAGGCCTTGCTCCACTTTGCGCTTTCCCACCGTCACGCGGTACGGCACACCAATCAGGTCAGCGTCCTTGAATTTGACGCCGGGGCGCTCCTGGCGGTCATCGAAGAGGACGTCGATCGACCCCGCTTGCATTTCCGCATAGAGTTTTTCCGCGGCAGCGCGCACGTTTTCGTCATCCATATTCGCGGCGGTCAGAACCACCTCGAAGGGCGCAACCGGCGGCGGAAGAAACATGCCGTCCTTATCGTGGTTCTGCTCGGCCGCCGCGCTCAAGATGCGCTCGAGGCCGATCCCGTAGGAGCCCATCACCAGCGGCACTTCTTTCCCCGCCGCGTCCAGCACCGATGCGTGCATGGCCGTCGAATACCGCCGCCCCAGCTTGAAGACGTGCCCCAGTTCAACACAAACGGAAATGCGCAGGGGCTTTCCGCATCGTACGCAGGCGTCGCCCTCGGCGGCCACGCGCAGGTCTCGGTACTCGGCGCTAAAATCCCGCCTCGGCGTTACGTTGCGCAGGTGAAAATCGTCGCGGTTGGCGCCCGTGATCATGTTCTTCCGTTCTTTAAGCGCCGCGTCGGCGACGATGCGTGCGCCTTTCAGGCCGACGGGGCCGAGCGACCCGAGGCTCGCGCCGTGCAGCCTCAAGGCCTCCTCGGCCGTGGCAGGACGAAACACGCTGGTGCCCAGTACGCTGCTCAGTTTCGTTTCGCTGAGCTGATGGTCCCCGCGCAGCAGAATAACCACTGAGTGGCTCTCGGCAACGTAGTCGAGAGTCTTGATAAAGCGGGCCGCCGGCTGACCCGTGAACTTCACCAGGTCGTCGATGGTCTTCTGACCCGGGGTCGAGAACTCTTCCGGCGTGGCGTCGCCCGCGGGGTCTTCCAGCGGCTGAGCAACCGACTCCGCCTTCTCCAGGTTGGCTGCGTAACCGCAGTCGCTGATCGCCACCGAATCCTCACCCGCTTCGGTAGGGACCATGAATTCGTGCGAAACAGTTCCGCCCATGGCCCCCGAGAAGGCCTCGACGATCACGTATTTCAGGCCGCAGCGGTCGAAGATTTTGCAGTAAGTGTCGTAGTGCTTCTTGTAGCTG
>JACQNR010000396.1 GCA_016202975.1 Acidobacteriota bacterium | reverse complement strand
CTCGGCCAGTCGCCCAGATGTTGCGGACAACCGAGTTCATCTCGCGTCGCACAAAAACGACAAGCAGCGCGTAGAAGATCGGCAGGATGTAGTCGGGCAGGTAGGGAGCGCCATAACGGATGTTCACATAAGCGAAAAAGATGAGCCCCGCGAGGCCCAGACCTAATGCGCCAGGGGCACCGAGGAAAATCGTAGCCAATGTGAGCACCGCTGTGACGATAAAGAACCAAACTTCATCTTCAGGGAACCCGCCAGCTACCCAGTACTCGGACTCCATGCAAACCAAACCGAGGAGCGTGGCCAGAACCGTGGAGACCACTCTGCGCCGAGCGGGCGCAAGCGCGATGAGCGCCGTCCCCCGGCCGCGGCCACGACACCCGGCAGATAACGCAACCAGAGAATCTCGGCACTTGTCATGGGCGGCACGTGTGGTTGAGCCCGCGGTCAATTGAGAGTGGGCACAGATGCGTGTTCGTGTACGATCCTCCACTTACCCTTTTGCTTCTTCAGCACTTCCGTCAATCGGCCTTCGAGATGCCGACGCGAACCATCGGTAAACCGGAAATCCATATTCCACGTCCCGTGCGCGTAAGCCATTCGGCCTAGAACGCGCACGGCGAGATCGTCATGAAGCGTGATCTGAAATCTCCTGATGGAGTCCTGAACTTTCTTGATCTCGCTCGAATAGGTTTGCCAGCCAACGTACTGCATGGGAGTAAAGTCAAAAAACACGGCGTGATCACTCGGCGTATAGTACGCGCGATTGGCGTCCGCCTTCAGCTTCGACCAATTTCTCATCGCCGCGAAGATGATGCGCCGGACCTTCCGCGCCTCACGGTTTGACTTCAATGACACCTGAGCTCCCCCGTAAATGATTATTCCACCATGCAGATTTGCATTTCATGGCGCGGGCCGAGCGCTCGCCTCGCGCTTCCGCTGGCGGGCGTGGGCGAGCAGCGCCGACTCTATGGCGATGAGCTCGGCAATGTTGTCCGGCGTCAGCATTCCGACCAGTCGGCCGTCGTGGAGAACCACTATCGTCCGGCATTGGCACGTTTGCAGCAGCGCCAGCGCCTCTTCGAGCATGGCATGCGAGTCCACGGTCATAAAGTCACGACGCATGGCGTCCCGCACGCGAACCTCCGTCCCCTGCTGCGCGAGCGTGCGCATCAAGTCTTCGCGCGTCAGGACGCCGAGAACATGTTCGCCGAAGACCACCGGAAAATCCTGCTGCCAGCCGGCCAGAATGTGATCGACGGCAATGGAGAGCGGATCGTCCGGCTGGACGGTGCGAAAATCCGTGAGCATGGCCTGGGCGACGGGAATCCCCCCCAGCGATGTCTTGACCTGCACCATGGCGGCTTCCGCCTCGGCGCCCATCCAGACGAACAGCGCGATGAACAGGAGGAATGGGTCGGTGAACAGGCCGAGCAGGCCGAAGAGAAGCGCCATCGCCTGCCCCACGCGCGCGGCGATAAGCGTGGCGCGGGTGAACTCCATTCGGCTGGCGAGGAGAGCGCGCAGCACGCGGCCTCCATCCATGGGAAAGGCCGGAAGCATGTTGAATCCCGCAAGCCACAGATTGATCGCCATGACCTTATTCAGAAAATCGCCGCCCACCCATTCCAGCTTTTCGAGTTCCGGCCGGCTCCCCAGCAAAAAAAGAACTCCATAGAGACCGGCGGCGATCAGCACATTCACAACAGGGCCCGCCAGCGCCACGCGAAGTTCCTGCGAAGGCTTCTCCGGCATACGCTCGAGTCGCGCCACGCCGCCAATGGGGAGAAGCGTAATGTCGCGTGTGCGGATTCCGAAGCGGCGCGCCGCGAGCGCGTGGCCAAGCTCATGCAGGATGACGCATATGAATATCACCAGGATGAAGGCCACACCCGCGAGGGCAGCTCGCAGACCGTGCCCGCCGAGAATATGGCGGAGAAGAATAAAGAGGATTAAGAGATAGAAGGTGGCATGGATGTAGATTCCTATCCCTGCAACTTCGCCGATTTTCCAGGACCATCGCATAAGCTTCGACCAGTTCGCGTCACTCTCGCAAAAACTCCTCTGTCCTCAAGGTAGCATCCTGCCCAGGGCTCTGCAAGGCAAGCGGAGCCATCCCGGCCCAATGTGTGATAGATTTCACCTGGCGCCGGTAATGGGCGTCAGTTTCGTTCCAACTAATTTTACTTCGCGTCTTTAGCCAAGAGTCGCGGAGTTCTGATTGCATCGGTCGCAGAGGCTTGGGAGACTACGTAGGCACGGTAATAGTGCCGCGTTACGTAAACAGGTGAAACATTAGCTCGCGGCGGAAGGGCACGGCTTCAGAGCCTGTGTGAAAACCTCCGGTTGACAGGTGGTAGATAATGCCACCCGGAGGCCGCGATGAAATTTCTGACTTACAATCCCGATCAGATCGAGTTGTTGGCGCCGCGCGTCGAGGAGGTGCTGGGCAAGGATCATCTGTGTTTCTTTCTGCGCCGGATGGTGGAGCGCCTGGATCTGGGCGGGATCGAGCAAGGCTACGACGAAGAGGGGCGGTCCGGGTATCATCGCGCGCTGCGGGTGGCAGTGTAGCTGTACGCCTATGCCTTGGGGATCACCTCGGCGCGACGGCTGGAGCAGCGGATTGGCGAGGATCTGGCGTTCCGCTATTTGGCGGCGGGAGCGCAGCCGGATTTCTGGACGCTGAATGCTTTTCGGCGGCGGCATCCCAAGGCGATGACGATCTGTTCACGCAAGTGCTGGAGCTGGCGCGGGCCGCGGGGTTGGGACGGCTGGGCCACCTGGCCATCGACTCGACGCGCGTGGCCGCAGCGTGCAAGACAACGAAGAGGCGCCGCTCGTGCGGCCCTGCAACGGAGTTCAACGAACCGCACGTTCGGGACTACGCGTGCTCGGGGGCGTGGCAGCATTGAAATATTGGGGCAGGAAAGTTTGGGGGGAAGGGATCGGAAAGCGGGACGCTTTGAGCACTTGGAAAGGAGGGACGGCGATGAATGTTGGTGAGAACGAGTATGGCGTTACCAGACGACAGATCGTTGCGCTCGGTACCGGCGCTTTGACGCCTGGCGTGACCGCGAGCGATGTTCGGGAATCATTTCGGCAGCGGGCCGCAGCCGGTCGTGCTGCACCACGTGGTTTTCTTACCCGTTGCAGAGATGTCATGAAGCATTTAATTGAGGGGTGCGGAAGATGGGCGATGGGTGTGGCCCTCATAGTTGTTGCACAGCTGTTCTTGGCAGCCGATGTACTGCCCCAAGCGGATCGCCCGTTCCGTGGCAAGATCGGCTTCAGCGTTAAGGATTCAACCCCTGACTGGCCACAACCAGTCAAGGCTTCCACTGGCGCCCCCAATATAGTGTTGATATTGCTCGACGACGTTGGATTTGCCTCCTCGAGTACCTTCGGCGGTCCGGCAGAAACGCCAGCACTGGAACAGCTTGCAGCGCAAGGGCTGCGTTACAACCGGTTCCACACGACAGCTCTATGCTCCCCCTCGCGGGCGGCGTTGCTGTCGGGCCGCAATGATCATCGCATGGGCTTTGGAACCATTGCGGATACGAGGAGAGGTTTCCCGGGGTACAACGGCATCTGGAAGAAGAGCACCGTTTCCATTGCCGAGGTGTTGAAGCGCAATGGGTACAGCACGGCGGCATTCGGCAAATGGCATAACACGCCGTTTTCGGAGATCACGCCTGTCGGCCCCTTCGATCGCTGGCCGACCGGTCTGGGCTTCGAGTACTTCTACGGTATGATGGAGGGCTCGGACAGCCAGTGGGAACCGGTGCTCCATCGCAATACCACACTCGTCGATCCACCAGCCACTGCGGAGCAGGGCTATCACTTCACGACGGACATTACCGATGAGGCGATTTGCTGGGTGCGCGCACACGAATCGCTGGCGCCTGAGAAACCTTATTTCCTCTATATCGCCACTGGCGCAACGCACTCTCCTCACCATGTGCCCAAGAATTGGATCGCCAAGTATCAAGGTCAATTCGAGCAGGGGTGGGACAAATTACGTGAAGAGATATTTGCTCGCCAGAAAAGACTCGGTGTGATTCCCGCCGACACACGCTTAACCCCTCGTCCCAAGGAGTTGCCAGCCTGGGATTCACTCTCTGCCGAGCAACGGAAACTGCTGTCGAGGCAGATGGAAGTCTATTGTGCATTTCTCTCTCACACCGACCATGAAATCGGCCGATTGCTGCATACGGTGCGGCAGGGATCGAACGCAGACAACACGCTCATTCTCTACATCGTAGGCGATAACGGTGGCGACATAATGGGCGGTCTCGCAGGCGCAGAAACGTCCGAGTTGCCGGGACAACTGCAGCATCTGGATGAGCTGGGCGGCGTGTCATTCCTCAATGGGTTCGCGTCGGGATGGGCATGGGCCACCAACGCGCCCTTCCAGTGGGGAAAAACAGTCGCTTCGCATTTTGGAGGCACTCGGGATCCAATGATTGTGTCGTGGCCGGCGCGTATCAAGGATCGCGGTGGGTTGCGCAGTCAGTTTACGCATCTGAATGACATCGCAGCGACGTTTTACGACGTGACTGGCATTACTTTTCCCACCGTGGTCGATGGTGTGGAGCAGGTGCCACTCGATGGCGTCAGTTTTGCCTACAGCTTTGATGATGTTACGGCACCTTCGCGCCATCGCATGCAGATCTTCGAGCAACTCGGCAATCGGGCGATTTACCAGGACGGCTGGATCGCAGCCGCTCGGCACACATTACCTTGGATCTGGGAACCCGTTAGCGAAGACTACGAGAATGATCGTTGGGAACTCTATTACGTCGAAAAGGATTTCAGCCAGTCGCGCGAACTTGCCGGCCAGAATCCGGAGAAATTGCGCGAGTTGCAGATGCTCTTCGACGTCGAGGCGCGCAAGAACGACATTTACCCGCTGGGCCATTGGACTACCTGGTATGCAGAACCGTCCTTGACGACGGGAAAGTGCTCATTCACATACCGGCCCGGCCAACCACCCATCCAGGTAAATGGCGTGACAGTGCCTGGATTTGAGCAGTCGCACCGCATTACCGCCGACATTGTGGTCCCCGAGAACGGGGCGGAAGGTGTGATCATTTCTAATGGCGGGCGAGGGCGAATGGGAGGGTTTGTTCTATATGTAAAAGACGACCGGCTGGTATATGAAACCAATAGCATAGTGCTCACCTCAAGTATGGCTTTGCCGCGCGGCAAAGTCGAGCTTGCCTATGAGTTTTTAGCCGAAAGCCCGAAAGACATCAGTCGTTATGGCGCCAGTCGCGGAGTCGGGCGGCTCTATAT
>JACQNR010000395.1 GCA_016202975.1 Acidobacteriota bacterium | reverse complement strand
CTCCCCAGTATTGGCCACATATCCACTCGGAGCTTATTCCATGCATGCTAATCCAACCATAAGAGAATCGGAGAGTCTTCTCGTCAGCTATAGCGCGAAAGGATTTCGAAGTCTTTCGCAATGCCACTTTCCACGACTACCGTATCCATGCGAGGTCCGGAAAAACTTGCCGGACGCCCGTTGACCGTCACTGTCTGCAGCCGCATCGTCTCAGGGACTCGGAACGTGACTCGAAACTCCCGAGGCGCGCCCGGTTTTGCCAATTCCAATACTGCAAGGAGAACTTTGGCATCCGGCTTGGCCGTGAGATTAAAGCGGACTCTCCCCCAGCGGGTGGGCGCCTGCTGTATGCTGATTTCATCACCGGACGCGACCCAGGCGCGCGGAACGCCCCGGCCGAGATACAGCCGCTCCTCGTCCGAATCCTCGAGCACGAGCATCCAGCGAATGAGCAACGGGACCGCCTGCTGAGCCGGAATGCAATACGGCGCCGCCACCATGTTGGGCCCGCGCGCGATTCCCGCGCCTTCGGCAGCGGTCCAATGGCCGCGCGCGTGAAGGTGGTAGCGATGTGCGTAGAGAAACAACAGAAATTCCTCAATCCGTTCCAGCCGGAGCAGCGCTTGCACGTAACCGTATGTCGTAAATCCGTACAAATAGCGGGTTTGATTTTTCACATCACGCGCGCCTCCCGGGACCCCGAGTGTTGTTCCCCCGTACGCAAGAAGGCAATCGACAATAAGGTTCGCCAGGTTCGGCGGCAGCACATCCGCCTGTAGCAGCTCCATGTACGCGCGTATGGAATACGTTTGCGGCCCATTGGGGTCCGACTGGGCCGCTTCGTCGAGCGTCTGTTTCCTTCCCGGCAAGGCCCCCACGTAGGGGGGATTCATGTCCTGGCGAACAGAGCGCTCAACACCACTGATCACGGCGGTCCGCAGGACATTGCTTCGGGCGCTCAAATCGCGGCCTTCCTCGTCCATACGCGGTTGCTTGGCGGTCCGGGCGAGCTCGATCCACACTCTCCCAAGCTCCTTGAATCCACGCGCCGCGAATGCGCTGTTGCCAAAGTAGGGCGCCCGAAGTCGATCAGGGTCGGGATAAAAGCAGGAGTCCGCCTCGGACCATCCGTGAATCAAACCACGACTGGGATCGTCGGATGGCAGCTGCAGACTGACGTCGTGGAGGTCGGTCAGCAACGACGTTATCGCCTGAACCTTCGCGCGGTACTTAAACAGCAAGGTGTTGTCATGAGTATAGCGGTAGTACTTCGCCATCAGCGCGAGCATCAACCCATACTGGCCGGTTTCAGGACCTCGGTACATGACGAGTCCGTCAGGCTCCACGAATTCGTCGAAATAGTTTTCGATGAACGCCTTAGCGGTCGCGAACCGGCCCCACTCGAGATTGGCGTAAACGCCATTCGTGAAGGTGTTGGGAAAACCGTCGTGCTCAGACCCGGCATACTCCCGCTCGATCGCACCGTACCTCGGATTGATGCCGCCTGGCCGAGTCATCATTTCCTTGACGAAGGAATGCTTGGCCATGTCAACCCAGTCTTGCTGTGGAAGCTTGGTGGGACTGAACTCCTCGAGATTGGCGGTCCAGTATTCCGCCGACGCGAGAAGGGCCCGGTAGAACGCCTCTGGTTTCGCATCTTGGCGACGTGGCTTAAAGGGCCGGTATGAGTGTCGGTAGAGAACCTTGGAGATCTTTCGCCCTTCTATATGCGCCACTCGGTGCCAGGTGTGGACGGTGAAGCGTTCCCGCCTCTCGACGTCGGGAAAGGTAATGATTTCGCAGTAGCTCCCGTCCTCCAATGGGTAGACCTTGCGGATGACGGGCAGCCAACCTCCCACCAAGCCGTCGAGCACACCCTTTCGTTCGACAACTTTCTCGATCTCCGGGCAATACTGCGTAGGTGTGAAAGTGTTGGTCTCCCCGTTGTACCGGACCGGTTGGGTGTCGAAGCACTCTTTCGTTGAGATGAAAGTGCCGTTTGTCCAGAAGCTGTGCATCGTGAAATAAGCTGGCATTTCAAATGGCGGAACGACGGACTTGACCAACTCGGGGTCCGGGTCGCCCCCCTTTTCGAGGATGCGGCGCGCCAGCAGGTCGGGCAGAGCCCCGGCGATTTCCTCGAGCGTCAGCCCCAAGTAGGGTGTTTTGCCTTCAGCAGATGTGGGCTCGGCGGTCTTCGGCATTACCTTCCGTTGGTTTTTCGATGAGACAAAGACCAAGGGGCCCTCTCGGGTCTGCAGATCCTCGTAAACCTTCCAGTCTTCGCCCCCATGCGTGAATTCAGCAAGGAAAGTGCGACCTTTCGTGACGTCGGCAGGTGCTTCCGTCTCCTTGGGGTCAGGTTTGTTGCTGACTGCTGAGTTGTTATCCATCCGCAATGCGTTTGAGGATGGGTGACCGATAACGCTTCCAGCTGAAGCGGTGAGTCCTTGCAGAAATCGACGTCGGCGCACGCATTCTCCTCAAATAATTGAATTTGGTGGTAGCAGCACATTTTCGCACGCCCAATTGAGAGGCCATCGTCGGCTTCTGAAAGGGCGGCGCGGGAATGACTTGCGGGAAGCACGCCCTCCCGAGATGGTTCTCGGGAGAGCGACTTCAAAGTTGGAGTCTGCGGACTGACTAGAACTGAATCCGCAGGCCGAGTTGTAGGCGACGAGCAGTCCACGCGGATGTTGCCAGCCCGAACGTTCCGCTGGCAAGGTTCGTATCCCAGGTGGCCAGATTCACGCGGTTCAAGAAATTGTAGAACTCTGCGCGGATCTGGAAGTTCGCGCCTTCCGACACAAACCAGGGGATGTGAGTGTTCTTGATCATGCCAAAATCGACCTGCGCATACCCCGGCGCTCGGAAGGTGTTCCGGCCCAGGTTCCCGTTCGTTCCCGGAGTGGGCACGGGGAAGTCGGACGCCGTAAACACCCCGCTCATATAGTCTGAACGGCTCAGGCCGCTTTTCGAGTTGCCCCAGGAGGGAGTGTCCGGCCGATCGTAGTATTGGCCGCCGAGGTTGTAGTCTGCCCCATACGTATACACGCCTTGCGCCAACCCCTTCTGGAACGTTGCCATGCTGGATGCCTCCCAGCCACCGAGGAATCCGTTGGCGATCCGGCTGCTCGTGTTAGGTTTGGGAAGCTCCCAGACGAAGTTGAAAGTAAGTTTCTGGGGAGTATCCGTCTCCGAAAGCCCGCGTTGCGCTTTGTAGTTCCAGGCATCGAAGACTGGGGCAAATATACCACTTGAGCCTGTACTATTCCAGTTGCTGTAGTCGATCGCCTTGCCAAAGGTGTAGGCGGTCTGGAAACTGAAACCGTTGCTGTAGACCTTCCGCACAGCCAGGCTGCCACTCGTATAGAAGGAGTTTCCGTTGTTGTCGGTATAGTCAATCGCCGCAAAATAGGGGTTCAAGCGGTCGAGTGTTCCGTCCAGGGCATCCCCGGCATAGCGGTTCCGATTGATTTGGGTATACAAGTGATGACCTTGGGAACCCATATAGTTCGCTTCGAACATCCAATTCGGGGCGAAGGAATACTGCACGCCCAGGAACCAGTTTTCGGCGTAAGCGGACCTCAGGGCGGGATCCAAGCCCTGCACACGAGCGAGGCCTGCAAGCGGCCCGCCTCCCGGGTTCAAGCCAAGGGGGAGCGGACCGGGCAGAGGAACGTTGTAGGGCACCTCATCACTGGTCCCTAACGCGAAGAGCGGATAGGGCGGATTGGGGTTACGTCTATCGGCGAAGATGTTGGCAGTGTTGGGGGGGTTAGCGATTTGTCCGGTCCAAGCTTGGTTCGGCATCCGGTCCATGAAGACGCCGAAGCCGGCCCTCACGGACATCTTCCCTTTTTTGGTGGGATCCCAGGCAAGTCCCAATCGAGGCGCAAAGTAGCCTATCCTATGGTCAGCACACAGCCCTGAAACATGAACTGACTTGATCCCTGCAATGCGTTCCTGCATGGTTGTTCCCGGCCCCAACTCGAAGTTCGTGAAGTGGTCGGTTTTATCTGTGGGGTTGTTCGAGAAATCCCAGCGCAGGCCTAGATTGAGAGAAAGGTTGCTCTTGACCTTCCAGTCATTTTGCACGAAAAAGCCATACGTGGTTACCCTGGTTCCGTAATCGTTGAAGGGAGGGCCGCCTGTCACCGGATCGTAGTTAAAATCGTATTCATACAAGGGGTTGTCGGCAGCAAAACCGAAGACGTTCAGGAAGTAGAAACCGGGCTTGAGCAGCCCTGGAGTAAAAATCGTATTGTCCTGGTCGTAATAGGTGTCAACTCCCGTCTTGATGGTATGCGCTCCCCGGTTCATGGAGAGAACGTCCCGCCAGTGGAAGTCGTTCTGCACGAACATGTTGTCGCTCCACCCGCCAAACCCTGGGATTGGGGTGACATCGATTGACGGAATCCGATCAGGCGGATTGTCCGCGTGGAGCAACCATGTGCCCTTATTACGGACGCCCCCTACAGCTGCTTCGTTAACGGTGTTGGACTAGAAAGTGTGAGTCCAGTTCAGACCGGCGTAGTTGGTGTACCCCGGCAGGAACTAATCGAAAGCCGGTCTGGCAACTCCATACGTGGGGTCAGCTTTCGTCCGGTAGACCATGCCATACTAGCGGTCTCTGCCATTCGCGAAGTTATGGTCCACGCCCACGTTCCATTGCAGGCCAGGTCGTGGGCCTTGAATAGCGTACGTTCCGGCACCGAGGACGGGCATGGCACGGGGCATGCCCAACGGTCCGGTCGTGGTGCAAGCGCCCATGCCATTGTCCCCCATCACATCCTCCACCGTCTTGAGGGCCGTAAGATCAATGGAAACTGCCGTGGGAAAGTCGGTCAGGAGAGAGGTGGAGATGTTATTGGCCAAGTTCGCGCGCATGAAGTTGACGAGCTCCGGTGTCTCGGAGGTGGTTAGCTGAGTGTCCGACTTGTTTTCGCGAAGCTGGTCCCAGGTCCCAAAAATGAACGTCTTATCCTTGCGAATCGGGCCCCCCAAAAGCCCCGCCAAATTCGTTGTGCCGGAAAGTCGGGATGATCTTGCCGGTCAGAGGGTTAGCCCGGTTTTCTCACCAAGGTTTCTAGAGTCTGATTCTGAGTCCTGATAGGCGGGACCGGTTTGGGTTCTGAGCTTTGGCGTGTCGAAACCTGACGATACGGGGATAAGTAGGGGCT
>JACQNR010000379.1 GCA_016202975.1 Acidobacteriota bacterium | reverse complement strand
GCTCAAGACTCGCCGGTCAAATTCGGAGATTGCGCTCATTACCGTAATCCTCGCATCACTCGTACTGCCTTGCGATGCAGCGGGCGGGGCACCCGCACAGAAGAAGAACGTGCAGAAGTCACCCGCCTTGCAGAAAACTTTCGATGATTCGGACGACCTTCCATCCACGCCGGAAGATGTGGAGGAGAAGAAGCTCGACGCGGCTCGCGCCGCGCTAGTCGCCAAGATGCGCGCAGCGGCAACAAGCGAAGTGGAGTCGGCGGCAAAATCCGTCACTTCCCCGGATACCGCGGCGTTGGCGAGAGCGCTTCGGGTGGATTTGGACAAAGCGCCGGGCCCTGACCTTGAAACTGCGGCCCAGAGCGCCATACGCGTGCTGGGCGATCTGGATGGCGACGGCACACCGGAGGCGGTTTTTCGCTGGTCGCGAGTCGAGCGATACAAGGTCGGAAACTCGGAGACCTTGGGTGAACTGCCCGGCTGGGTGATATTTCTTCTCTCTTGGGATGGGGTTCACTGGAGAGTCACGGAACTGACGACGGGAGACGGTCTGTCGGGCGTCGAGACGCTCGCGGGGATCTGGCCCACCGAGGGAATCGTCGTGGTGGAGGGATTGTCAAACATCCCATTCCCTGCGATTTTTCGCTTTCAGGATCATTCCGCGTCTATCGCCTGGGATTCTCGCGACGAAAAAAGCCGGTATCAAGGGTATGCGCAAGGCGCCGTCGAGTTCGAGGAACGGGACGGGGTTCCACCTGCCATGATTGTGTCGGGCCGCGCCGACCCGGGCGTGATCCGGTTCTCTCCCAACGGCCAACGAGGCTTTGAAGCGGCCACCGTCTATTTCTGGGAGGACGGAGCTTACGTCCCCAAGAAGACTGAGTTCGAGGAAAACGAGGACTATGCGCTTTACCGTTTTATCGCCGCACTCCACCTGCGCGATTTTAAGACAGCCTTTTCTCTCATCGAGCCTGTTGATTTCCTGAAGGATCGAGGCAAGACTCCTGTAGAGTTGCGAAAATTTGTGGAAGAAACATGGCCGGAATTCGTGGGAAACAGCATTTTTGACGCGGTTGAAGGCGAGGGTGATGGAAATAATCCCTTCGCATTCGGTCTCGACCAAGGGGCTGTTCACTACGTTTACTTCCCATCGTTCAGCCGGGCGGGGAAGCCGCTTTTGACGGGTTTGGAGAGACATCAGGTCGAGTAGGGCGTCGCGAAGTTTGATGGTCAACTTCCGGTCGGCTACGATGAGGCTTTTGTTCCGACCATTCGTCGATGAAACATAAATTCGGTTCTATCACGGGATTTGTTCTCGCAGGTGGTGAAAGCCGCCGGATGGGCGGGCCAAAGCAGAGTCTGATGCTCGGCGGCGAGACGATGCTCGAACGCCAGATTCGCCTGCTTCGTAGTGTGTGCCGGAGTGTAACCGTGGTTGGGCCGAGGCAGAATCGAACGTGGAGGGAAGTTCAATTTCTACCTGACCCAATCCTGGGCCGCGGGCCGCTGGGAGGTGTTTATGCCGCCCTTGGGGAAACCCGTTCGGAATTCAACCTGATCGCGGCGTGCGATTTGCCGTTCTTGGAGACTCGATTCCTCAACCGCCTCGCCAGCCTTGCGCTCGATACCAGAGCTGACGTGACGATCCCCGAGGACAAGAGCCGGAGATTGCTGCCCTTGTGTGCAGTCTATCGAAGGGAGCTAAGAGGAATCCTTCGAGGGCGGCTTGCTCAGGATTCGAATAAGGCCGATGGCTATTTCCGTCAACTGCGCCTCTGCGTACTGCCGTGGCGGGAGACCATGCGCTCGGGTTTTTCAGTCCACATTTTTGATAACATCAACCGGCCCGAGGACTACGAAGCGGCGAAACTTCGGCTCGCTGCCGTTTAGAGTTTTGTCTCGGTCCATCGTTGGAGCCCTATCGACGCAAGGATAATGCCTTCATGACATCCATCGACGGAGCGCTTTTGTTTCTCGCGGCCGCGTGTGCAGGCGGAATCAATTCCGTCGCGGGCGGAGGGAGTTTCCTGTCGTTTCCCACGCTGGTTTTTACGGGAGTGGCACCCATTGCGGCGAACGCCACTTCGACCATCGCGCTGTGGCCGGGGTCCGTTGCCAGCGTCGGCGCCTATCGCAATCGCATGCCTTCCGATCGTCGCTTGATGGTCCCCTTAGTCTTGATCAGTCTTCTTGGCGGAGTCATGGGAGCCATATTGCTGCTCCACACGCCAGAGAAAACCTTCCTGGACGTAATCCCCTACCTGTTTGGCGGGGCGACGCTGCTCTTCGCGTTTGGCAAGAGGCTCACCGGGGAGTTCGCTCACCTGTTCCGGAGCGCCGGAGGAATCACCTGGCCGCTCGTCGCCGCCGCGTCCATCGTCCAGCTTGCCATCGCGGTCTATGGCGGATTCTTTGGCGGGGGCATCGGCATTCTGATGCTCGCTATGTTCCAGATGATCCACATGGAAGATATCCATGCGATGAACGGCTTCAAGGCTCTGCTGGGCGCGGCCATCAATGGCGCGGCGGTGGTGACGTTTATCGTGGCCGGGATTGTGCGCTGGCCGCAGGCCGTGGTGATGATTGCGGGAGCGATGCTGGGCGGGTATGGTGGCGCGCACTACGCGCAGAAGATTAAACCGCGGATTATCCGCGCCGCGGTGATTGCGGTGGGTGTGGGAATGACCGTCTACTTTTTGTGGAAGTATTAGAGTATGGTGAGCAGGGAGGCCGGTCATTTGTCTATCGAATCCAGTCCTCGGCGCGAGGTTCCCTACTTCGAGTTCGCCGATGTGCATAAATCGTTCGACGAGCAGGCGGTGCTCGAGGGCGTGAGCTTCGAAGTGCAACGCGGCGAAATGGCCGTGGTGCTCGGCCGCAGCGGCGTGGGCAAGAGCGTCACGCTCAAGATCGTCATGGGTTTCCTGCAGCCGGACGCAGGTGAGGTGCGGGTCGAGGGCCGCGACGTAGCGCAGATGTCGGAGGAAGAACTCGCCAGCGTGCGCAGACGCGTGACCATGGTCTTCCAGTCCGGTGCGCTCTTCGATTCGCTCACTGTGGGAGAAAACGTCGCCTACCCGCTGCGCGAGCGCGCCGAACGCGGCCATCCGATGAGTGAGGCGCAAATCCAGTCGCGCGTCTCCGAACTCTTGGGGAAAGTCGAATTGACCGACTTCCGCGACGAAATGCCCTCGGCTCTGAGCACCGGCCTCAAGCGCGCCGTTGCCATCGCGCGAGCGCTCGCCGCCCAGCCCGAGGCCATTCTTTATGACGAGCCGACCACTATGGTCGATCCCCTCATGGCGCAAACCATCAGCGACTTGATCCTCAAGCTCAAATACGAGACGGGGCTGACCTCGATTGTCGTGACGCACGATATGCGTCTGGCGCGCAAACTCGCCGACCGCATCGTGTTTTTGGTGGACGGCCGCGTCGCCTTCTTCGGCCCTCCGAGCGGACTCGACTCTGCGGCCGAACCCGTGGTGCGGGATTTTATTCAGTTGGATGAGGTCTCGTTCCTGAAGTAGGACACGAAACTGGAAATTGGAAAATCGAAAATCGCAATGCGACAATCGTGGCAATGGGTTTACAACTGATAACTGAGAACCTCCTTCCTCAATGAAACCCAAGCCATCCATTATCCTCGATCGCGTACTCTCGCGCTTTGGGCACGCGTCGCGGACGGAGTCGCGTGAAGCGATCGTGGCGGGCCGCATGAAGGTGAACGGGCGCATCGTGCGCGATGCCGACTGCTGGGTGAATCCCGAACGCGATATCTTTCACCTCGACGGCAAGCGCCTCGCGCCGGCGCGGAAGCTCTATCTGCTCTTCTATAAGCCGAAGGGCGTGATTACCAGCCACGGTGATCCGGACGAAGGCAAAACCATTTATGCCTTTTTAAAAGAGGTGATGGGCTGGGTGGCGCCCGTTGGCCGGCTCGACAAGGACACCTCGGGCCTGCTGCTCCTGACGAACGACACCGGATTTGCGGATTTCGTCACAGACCCCGACTCGCGCGTGCCGAAAACTTACCTGGTGAAACTGAGTAGGCTCATGGACGATGCTACTATCGCGCGCCTCGCCGCAGGAGTCGAGATGAGGCGCGGCGATTTCGCAAAACCCGAGAGCGTGCGTCGAACGGATGACCGCGGCAAGTATACCTGGCTTGAAATCGTGCTGACGGAAGGGAAGAATCGCGAGGTGCGGCGCATGATCGAAGCGGTGGGATTCAAAGTATTGAAACTCGTGCGCACGCGCATCGGCCCGCTGACGCCGGAGGGTCTGGAAGTGGGGAAGTGGCGAGAGTTGAGACGTGCTGAAATTGCAGCCCTGCGCGCCCTAACTCCCCTCTTCGGTCGAGGAGGGGACTAAGGGGTGGTGCGTCTTCAGCCCAAGTTCCAACCACCCCCTACCCCCTCCTTGGCAAAGAGGGGAGACATTGCTCACACGTGCGAATTCCTCTTGGAATCTCTCGCGGCCCGTGCCATCCTTGCACATCAATCCAACATTTTGAGTGGAACGAGGTAACGGCAATGCTTCGACGACTCGCGGTTCTTGCTTTTCTGGTTCTGATTCCTGCGATGGCTCTCTCTGCGCAGAACGATACCCCGACCATGAACCGCCCGGGCAAGGGGATTTTGGACGTCGTCGTGAGTGACCAGGATGGCAAGCCCCTAAAGGGTGTCACGGTTTCCGTGCCTGGATATCGCTCCACCACCGGCGTCGGCGGAACCGCGCGCTTCGGATTGCTGCCCGGACGTTACGCCGTGCTTGCCAAGAAGGACGGTTACCGAGGCAAGCGAGTTAATGCCGGCATCACCCCGGGCAAAACCACTACCACGCGCATCGCCCTGCAGAAATTGCCTTCCAAGTAATAAGCAATTCGTCTCGACAAGATGACAAGCGGCCCCTTGATGTGGCGGTCTGAGCTTGCCCTACGGAGCCCGAAAGGCCCAGGCGAGTCTGCCCCGCAAGGCGGGTACTGGCGGGATGGACGCGAGCAAACCCCAGCGCTCACAGGGTGCCGCTCCAGCGAAGCTTTCACTATTCGAAGATGGATTCGACGTATTCACGCGGGTTGAAAGGCAGGAGGTCTTCGATCTTCTCGCCGATGCCGACGAACTGAATGGGCAGGCCGAGCTCGCGCGCGATGGCAACAACCACGCCACCCTTGGCGGTGCCGTCGAGCTTGGTGAGGACGATGCCGGTCGTGCCGGCGCTCTCAGTGAACTGGCGCGCCTGCTGGAGGCCATTCTGCCCGGTCGTCGCGTCAATGATCAAAAGCACTTGGTGCGGGGCCCCCGCCACCTCGCGCCCGGCGATCCGGCACATCTTGTGAAGCTCGGCCATCAGGTTGTCTTTCGTGTGCAGCCGCCCGGCGGTGTCGACAATGACGAGATCGTCCCGCCGCTTCTTTGCCGCAGCCAGCGAGTCGAAAACCACGGCGGAGGGATCGGCGCCGGGTTTCTGTTTGATGATCTCGATCCCCAAGCGGCCCGCCCAGATTTCGAGCTGTTCATTGGCGGCGGCCCGGAAGGTGTCGGCTGCACACAGGAGAGGGCGTCGCCCCTGTTGGCGGTAGAAGTGTGCGAGCTTGGCGATGGTCGTCGTCTTTCCGACTCCGTTCACGCCCACGACGAAGATGACTTCGGGCTGGCCGGGAGCAGGTTTCTGCGGTGTAGGAAGCGAGGGCTGGGCGCTGCGTGCCCCCGCCGGGCTTTCAAGGAGCTCGAGGATTTCCGCTTCCAGCGCCGCGCGCAGTTGGTGAGGCTCCTGCAAGCGCCGGCGGCTCACCTGCTCGCGCAGCCGGGAGAGAACTTCCTGCGTAGTTTTGACTCCGAGGTCGGCGGCGAGCAGAGTCGCCTCCAAATCGTCGAGCACGGCGCGGTCGATTTCGGTCTTGCCCTCGACAGCCTCCTCAAGGCGGTCTACGAGTTGAGCTTTGGTGGATGAGACGGCTTGCTTCAGCCGCTCAAAGAACCCGGACTTCTTCTTTTCCTCGATTTCGGGCACGAAGGAATTGTAACGCGAAGTGTGAAATTTGAGGGGACGGAGTTGTTCCCTGGAGCGCGGCTCTGCGAACCGCGAAGCCGCCGGTCATAGACCCGAGCTCCAGCCTAAGTCGTAGCGGGCTGAGGGGCGGCCTCTATGGTTTTGCGGCGGACTTCGTAGTGGCTGAGGCTTCCCTTGTTGTACGCCGAGTGCATCGCGTCGACGATAAGCGGATCGTAGCGCGTGCCCGCGTGCTTGCGGAGGATACCGAGGCCGGAAGGGAAATCGAGCCCCGCCTGGTAAGGGCGGTCAGTGGTGACGGCGTCGAACGTGTCCGCGACCGAAATGATCCTCACCATGTGGGGAATCTGATCGCCCGTCAGGCCATCAGGATAACCCTTCCCGTTCAGCGCTTCGTGATGCGAGCGAATGCCGGGCAGCATGGCGGCGAGCTGCTTGACCTGGCGCACAATCTCAAAGCCCATCACGGTGTGCCGCTTCATGATCTCAAACTCCTCACTGGTCAGCACGCCGGGCTTCTTGAGCACGCGGTCTTCGACGCCGATCTTGCCAACGTCGTGCAGCGTGGCGGAGATCTTGATTTTCTCAACCTCTTCCTCGTCAAGGCCGAGCTCGGTGGCGAGCACGACGGAGTAATCCGAAACACGCTTCGAGTGGCCCTTGGTGTAAGGGTCCTTGGCGTCGACGGCTGCGGCGATCATCTGAATCGCGTCTATAAAGAGCTGCCGGTTCTCCTCGGATTTGAGCAAATTCTCATTGAGCGCCATCTTGAGGTCGCTGATGTGCTGTTGGATTTCCGTCGTGGCGGAGTTGAGAACTTCCGCCACCTCCGCGACCTCTTCGATCTGGCTGCCCACGTCGGCGCGGCGATTGAAGTCACGCTGGGCGATGGCGCGCGCGGTTTCCGTCAGGTTGTCGAGGGGCCGGGTGATGGACTTTGCGGCCGCCACGGCGATTCCCAGGCTGAGCAGTATCACCCCAACACCAAGCCACCGCGTGTAGTTGCGCATTTCATTCACGGTGAGATAGGCATCCGCAACTTTCCTCTGCACGATGACCGCCCACTGGACCTCGGGAACGGGAGAATACGTTCCCAGCATGGGGATGGTCTCGCCGTTGGCAGTAAGGTTGAAAAAGCTGGTCTCGGTTGCATGGGCCGCTCCACGCCAGGCGAGGAATTTCTGGACGATGGGGATGCCCACCATGTCCTTGCCCGGGACGTTACCCTCGGGATTGTTGTGCGCGACCAGGCGGCCGGAAGAGTCCACGATATAGGCCTCGAGGCCCGCCCGGCGAATGTCTTCGAGCGGGCTGAGAATGGCTGAAAGTGTAACCACCGCGGCCACCATGCCGCGGAATTCATTCTGAACCTTGAGCGGGCGGGCATAGACGATGACGGGCTCGTTGCGCTTGTTGCGGAGAATCGTGATGGGATCGCTCTGGTATTCATTGCCCTGGCGGGCGGCGATAAAAGCCGCCTCCAAAGCCTTGCGGAGAAACGCATCCTCGGCCGCGTTGTAAGCACCCGCCTGCATGCCGCGTGCTTCGTGGTTAAGAACCGTTAGGTAGAGCAGGGTTGGCGAATCATTCACAAAATCTTCCAACACTTGGCGCATGTGCGGGTCCGTACCGAACATGCTTGCGTCCAACTGCGAAGCAATGGGTACCACCGCCTGGAAGAAATCTTCGAGGCGCTGCCGGGTGTTTTCGACGTAGAGTGAAATCTCCCGCGCCAGCGAGCGCGAAGTGGTGGTCTGCAACACGTTTTCCTGGGTCTGAAGTGTCTCCTGATTGCGTGAAACCATTTTGGAGCCGTAAAACCACAGCGGAAGCACACTGATGCCAATCAGGATCACGAGCAGCAGATGCAGGATTTTGACTCGCCTGAGGTGGATACGTTTCATGCGCCCAACTGGCCAATCTTACGGCAAAACGCCAAGTTAAATCAACGGCCGACATTAAGTCCGCTGAGGCTTGCAGACCTCGGCGATGCCTCAATTCAGACGGGCAGGCGCCCCGCAGCTGGTTTCGACATGTTATACTGGCTGTGTCTGGGCGAATCCAAAGAACAACGGGCAATACCCGATAGGGTTACCGAACCACGGAGGAGGATTGAGAGCATGATGTATCCGGAAGAAATGATCCAGCCTATGCGCAAGGAACTGACCCGGCTGGGGTTCAAAGAAATGACTACCCCTGTCGAAGTGGACGCCACCCTGGCGCAGGCGAAAGGAACGGTTCTCGTTGTGGTGAATTCGATTTGCGGCTGCGCGGCCGGGAAGGCAAGGCCCGCCGTGGCCATGGCTCTCGAACAGGGTGCGAAACCCGACTTGCTCACCACCGTCTTTGCCGGACAGGACACGGAGGCCACGGCGCGCGCACGCGACTACTTTTCAGGATACCCGCCCTCATCACCCTCCATTGCACTGCTTCGCGACGGCAAGCTGGTCTATATGCTCGAACGCCGCGATATCGAAAATCGCGACACGTTCGCGATCGCCGAGGATCTTGCCGGTGCGCTTGACCGGTTCTGTGCGCCTGTCCGCAATTAAATCGGATTAAACGGCTTGCTATGAGCGCTCCAATTATTGTCGGAGTGCCATTACTCTTCCTTCAGCGACCGCTCCATCAGTTCGCGGATGGCCTCTCGGGCCGAGACTTCTCCTCGCAGCAGACGGTTGACCTGCCGGGCCACGGGCATCTCAACGCCATATTTGGCCGAAAGCGCGACCGTGGCTACAGTTGTTTTAACTCCTTCGGCCACCATGCGCATCGAGTTGACGATTTCCTCCAGTTGGCGCCCTCGGGCGAGTTCGATGCCCACCTGCCGGTTCCGGCTCAAATCTCCTGTGCAAGTCAAAACCAGGTCGCCCAACCCGGCGAGTCCGGCCAGCGTTTCGGGCCGCGCGCCGCAAGCCGTCGCAAGACGTGTCATTTCGGCCAGGCCCCGCGTAATCAGAGCCGCCGCAGGATTGTGACCAAGTCCCAACCCCTCGACGACCCCTGCCGCTATGGCGATCACGTTCTTGACGGCGCCGCCCAGTTCGACGCCGATAACGTCGCGCGACGCATAAAGGCGAAGCGTGGAACTGGAGAATGTATGCTGGACGAGCCGGGCCGTCTCGGCGTCCTCGGAGGCCACCACCAGCGCCGTAGGACTTCCGGCGGCAACCTCGCGCGCGAAACTTGGGCCGGAAAGGGCACAGAAACGAGGTTCAAATTTGGTGCCCACCACGCCGCGGAAAACTTCGCTCATGCGCATCAACTGGCCCGTATCCATGCCCTTGGTGGCGCTGACAAAGACCATCTTACTATCAAGATGGGGTAGCATCTGGGTGTACATCGAATGTGCGGTATGCGAGGGCATGGCGAGGACGACGAAGGCTGCACCGTTGACCGACTCGCCTAAATTGTTGGTAGCCTTGATGCCTTCAGCCAGCTGAATACCAGGGAGAAACGTTCGGTTCTCACGCCGTGATTCAATATCCTCGGCTACCTCTTTTTCGTACGCCCATAACATTACCCGGTGGCCCTTCCCGGCAAGCGTGTGTGCGAGGGCTGTCCCCCAGCCGCCTGCGCCGATAATGGAAATGTTGATTGCCATGGGCTTTCAGCTTTGCAAAAACGGAAATTGGAAATTAGAAACTGGAAAATCGAAAATAGATATTGAAAACTCGATGTTCATACCGCAAGTCACAACCCCAAACTCACTTTTGATTCCCCAGACCTGAATCCTGAATCCGGAGTCCTGGATCCTTTTTCCCCAACCTACTTTCCGTACCGTTCAATAGCCGCGCGATGTTTGAATGATGCCGGGCGATGATAATCGCAGCGCTCGCGGCCGAGCCAATGACAATCGCAGGAGCCGGATGGTCCAACGCGTAGAGGAGAACCGGAAACACTCCCGCGGCAGTAATCGATCCGAGGGAGACATACCTGAATACTGCAATCAGCAGCACAAAAATGGCGAGAGTGATTCCTGCTTCCCGGGGCGCAATCGCGAGATAGACCCCGAGCGCGGTAGCGACGCCTTTGCCACCGCGGAATTTTAGCCAGACCGGAAAGCAGTGTCCCAGGATGGCCCCCACCGCTGCCGCCGCAATCCAAAATGGTTCGGCGGAGGTAAGGCGCAGGGCAATGTGCACGGCAGCAAAGCCTTTGAGGAGATCGAGGAGGAACGTCGCCACAAAGCCTGCGGCGCCCAGACTCCGCATCACGTTCGTCGCGCCCGTCGAGCCACTGCCCGTCGTGCGCACGTCGATCCCCTTCTTGCCGCGGACGATCAGATAACCGAAGGGAATCGAGCCAAGAAGATAGGCGATCGCTGCGCTCAGGGGGCCGGCCATGCTCGCGCTCAAATCTATCACACCCGGCTGCTAATTGCCGTAAGATGAAATATATAGGGAGGGAAAAAATCAAATGAGCCGATTTTGGACTGTCCTCGTCGTTTCAACCATGCTCACAGTTCCGGCGTGGTCCAAAAGCAAACCTGATCCGCGCCTCCGGGAGGTAAAATCCATCTTCGTGAAGGGGAACAGCCAGGCAGCGGAAAAAGCGCGGGAGAAGTTGGATGAGGGGAAGACTTGCTTCTCGCTCGCTACGAAAGCCGACGATGCCGATGCTGTTTTGGAAATTGGCGACAGCGCCACGGCTGACCCCGGCGTGCTGGGCAGTTTTGGCGGACGCCACAACGTCGTCTCTGGGACTGTTACGCTTAAGTCAGGAGATTTGGTCTGGTCCCACACGGCCCGCTTCTCGGATGCCCCTTTTTAGGAGCGGAGCGAAAGTGGCTGCCGATATCCTTGTGTCGAACTTGGCCAAGGATGCCGGTTGTAAGGAGCGCCGCCAGAAGAGAGAGTCGGGGGATTGAGCAATGCTACGTCGCATATGGCGAAGCGATTTGGGAAAATTCCTCATCCTGACGCCGGCTATTTCCTTGGGCTTCATCCTCGCATGGGCGGCCATAACCGAACGGCCCACCTCAGCGCAACCAAAGCCGCCACCTCCCACTGCAGCATCACAGGTCCCCGATCCCAAGTCCGAGCTTAAGCGTCAAAAAGAAGATGTTCTCCGGGTAGACGCGTGCCGGCAGATTGAAGGTGCCCTCCGAAAGGACGGTTATAACGTCAGAGTCATGCCGATGAAGGATGACACGGTGAAAATTGTCATCGTTGGGATGCCGGTGGATGGGTCTTTCATGCGCATGTTTATTCGATCTGGTATCAAAAAAGGCTCAAGGCGCGCGGAATTTGGAAGGTTGTTTTCATGAGGGACCAATTCACTTATGTCGGTGAGTGGGATGTGGCCTATGGAACCATCGAAATTTTAGATTGATTAATTTTCTCATCTCAAAGCATGGCTTTTCTGGCTGGTGTATTGTTTCGCGGGCATTCAAAAAACAAACTGGAGACCGCGCACACATATGATTTTGATGTTTCTTCCCTCGCCCTCTCGGAGTGCCGGTGGCGCATCTAATTTTAGTATTCCTGGCCTCTCCCTCTGGGAGAGGGTGATCCCGCAGAGCGGGATCGGGTGAGGGCGCACTTAGTAGGTGCGCGCCGATTCGATCGGAGCGCCCCGACAAGAAAGCAATCCTGCGATCACTCCGCCGGAAAGTGCGCGATTTTGCGATATTCTGCGCCTTGTGGTGCGAGCTTGCTTTCGTAGAGGAAGAATTGAGTAACCTCAAACCGGCCAAGTAGCAGTCCGGCCTGCTTCTCGGCCGCCTCGCGCAAGGCTGGCTGCGGACGGGGTTCGCGGAAACGCGCAAGCGTCAGATGCGGGCTGAAAGCACGTTTCTCGCTGGGAAATCCGACCTTTCCCATCGCGTCTTCAACGCGGCGCGCCAGATGAACGAGTTCCGGCGGCGCTGCGACGCCTGCCCAGAAACCTCGCGGGCGGCGTACGTCGGGGAAGAATCCGAAAGATTTGATTTCGACCGAGAATCTCTGAAGCGCCCCCAGACCTGCCAGGGTTTCGGTGACTCGTCCCACTTGCGCGTCCGTAATCTCCCCCAGGAACTTGAGCGTCAGATGGATTCCCTCTGGCCGGGTCCATCGGGCATCTGGGCACACGCTACGAAACGCCGTCTGCCAGCGCGCAAGCTCAATTCGGATTTCATGGGGAAGGTCGATGGCGATAAAAGCTCGCATGGGGAATTGGAATCAGTTCAATCCCGGAGTCGTCGGCGAATCATTTCCAGGGCCGCCATCGCAGCGTGCAAACGCACTCGATCGCGGTCGCCCGGGAAGCGGAATTCCCGTACTTGTACCCCGAGCTCGTCGGCGAGGGCGATAAAAACCAGACCGACGGGTTTGTTCTCACTTCCGCCAGCCGGCCCCGCGATTCCCGTGATGCCAACCCCGATGGAGGCGCCCGTCCGCCTTCGGATGCCTGCAGCAAGCGCCTGTGCCACGGGTTTCGAAACGGCGCCGTGCTCCGCCATCAATCCTCCAGGCACGCCGGCGAGCTGGGTCTTGAGTTCGTTGCTGTAGCAAACGGTCCCCCCAAGAAAGTAATTGGAGCTTCCCGCGACACGAGTCAACTGTTCGCTCAGCAGGCCGCCTGTGCAGCTCTCGGCGACGGCCAGCGTTTTGTGCCGCAGGGCAAGGTGCCTGCCCACCACTTCTTCGATCGTCTCGCCTCCGGTCGAGAAAATAGACTCGCCCATCTCGGATTCGATCTTGTCGCCGAGTTCCGCAAGGAGCGCCTCCGCAGCGGAGTCATCGGCAGCACGCGCGCGAAGGTGAATCTCAATCCCGTTAGGAGTGGCGAGGATCGTCGTAACCGGATTGTTATAAGAATTGTAAAGCGGCGCGATGCGGTGATCGACTTCCGACTCCGCCAGCCCGATGACTTTGTAGATGCGAGTACGGAGAATAGTGCGCGGTACGATGAGCTCCAGACGGGTCAGACACTGGGATTCGAAGACGCTCTCAAGTTCCCGGGGCGGTCCGGGCAGCAGAATCACGACGGCGCCGCCCTGTTCGATCCAGAGTCCCGGCGCCGTGCCCATCTTGTTTTCAAGACACTCCGCGCCCTCCGGCACTTGGGCCTGGCGCAGGTTGTTGGGGGGCATGGCACGCCCGACTCGCGCGAACCGCAACTCGATTCTTCTGCGAATCCGCGAGTCTTCGTGAAGTGGCCGTCCGAGGACTTCCGCCACCACCTCGCGGCTCAGGTCGTCTTCGGTCGGCCCCAGTCCGCCCGTGACGATGATCCAGCGCGAGCGCTCAAGCGCCGTTCGAACAACCACCGCGATTCGTGCGCGGTCGTCGCCGACGATCGTCTTGTAGCGCACTTCAATCCCGAGTGCGTTGAGCTTGTCCGTGAGGTAGAGAGAGTTCGTGTCCTGCCGGAAGGGCGTCAAGAGTTCCGAACCGACGGCGATAATTTCAGCATCCATCTTCAACAATTGAGTGATTGCGTGAATGAAAGGACGATGCCTGAATTCCTTCAATCACTCGATCGCCAAATTACTTAACCGCTAAATTAACGGCATCCCGGCGACATTGATTGGCAGCTCGATGAGCGAGTTGGTGGTTGCAAGAATCACGGAGCGGTCCGGAGTGAACGCCAGGCCGACGATACCGCTCCCGGAAATGGCAAGTTCCGGCTCCGCCTTGGTTGTCAGGCGCACCACGCCGCGCCGGCCTGCGAGCGAGGCGGCAACATAGAGGTTCCAGGCCGCGTCGAAAGCCAGCCCCTGGGGGCGGCCCAGGCCCCGGAAAAACGACTTCGCCTCACCGCTGGGAGAAACCCGGTACACGTGATCATAGCTCGAGGTTGTTGGCCCCGTGACGAAAAGGTCGCCGTCCGGACCGAAGGCGAGATGGTAGGCGGCGACGCTGGGTTCCACGGTGGCGAATACGAAAATCTGGCCTTCCGGATTGATCTTGAAAATCGTTCCCGTGCGGTCGCCCACGTACAGATGGCCTTCACGATCGAATGCCAGGCCGGTTGCCACGCCCATCCCTTCGGCGAAAACCGTCCGCTCGCCGCGGGCCGAAATCTTGTAGATGGACCCCTCGGCACGGCTTGAAATATAGAGATAGCCGTCGCGCCCGAAGGCCAGACCGGTCGGGTTCATCAAGTCGTTCACGAACGGCTGCAGGTTGCCACGCCGGGTTATCCGAAATACGGATACGGCAACCTTTTGCCCCCGGCTTCCGCTGAAAGTGCTGAAGATGTTCCCGTCCGGGTCTATGGCGGGGTTGGCGACGGGATGAAGATTGTCGGTGATGGTGCGGCCGACCGCTACGGAACTGGGATCACTAACCGCCGACCCCGAGTCCACCGTCAGCTCGCCACTCACGACGCCATCCGGGATGCGGACAATCAGGCGAGTTGGAGAGCTTATCAGAAGGCTTGCCGGCGTTTCCCCCAAGCGCACGACGGGGCGAGCCCTGCCATTCGCCACAAAACCGTCGCCTCGAACCGCAATTTCGCCACCACTGATTGCGGCGCGTGGCTCGATCGACAGGATCCTCGGTCTGTTGCGGCGTTGGTCGGTTGGGCTCATAGAACTGAAGATCTCAAGGTCTCCTATGTGGCCGTTCGAATCAAATAACCCACAGAAGCGACCACTGCGGCGCCGTAGGCTCCGGCGATCAGGTCATCGGACATGATGCCCCAGCCGCCGGAAAGCTTTTCCGCCCTGCGCGCCGGGAACGGCTTGAGGATGTCAAACACCCTGAATAGTACTAAGCTGGCCGCCAGCCATTTCCATGACGGATTCGGTGCAGCCGCCAGTGTCAGGAACTGGCCCGCGACCTCGTCGATTACCACTTGTGGTGGATCGATCCTCCCGAAATAAATCTCAGCGCGGGTCGCCGCCCAGACGCCAATGCCAACTACCGCGACTGCCCCCAGGACGAGCAAAACCCGCAGCCAGAACCGCGCTTGTGGTACAGCCGCGAGACCTGCCGTAATCGCAATGGCGACGGCCGATCCTGCCGTGCCCGGGGCTACTGGAAAGTAGCCAACGCCGGCGCAGGTGGCGATCCACACGGCTGGGCCGCGGACGCGATCAGACAATTTTCTCCTCGGGTCCGGAAGCGGGCGCGTGCGCCGGATTCTCTTCGCTCTCGTCGTGGGCCACTGTCCGATAGCGCTCCGAAAGCCAGTGGTCGAGGTCAATCATCTTGCACCGCTCGCTGCAAAAAGGCCGAAACGGATTATTCTTCCACTCGGTCTTGTTCCTGCAAATCGGGCACTTCATTTCCGCCCTTCGAGTGACTTCTGCAGGTCTCAAAGTACGAGGAGCCTTCAGAGCAATCATAGATCCGCGCCCCAACCGTTCCGTCGCGCGCACACGTCTGCAGGTTGAATCTGAATCAACATCCTATTCTCGCGAGGGCCACGGGTGCGCTCTGCAAACTGCCTGTTCTCCAGCCGCGCCACCAGGTCGTAATCGTGCGATTCCGTGATCGTGGCAGTCCAGAACTCGCCCGCCTTCGGTTCAGGTCCCTCGAACTCGTTGATCAGGACTTGACCGTCAATCTCCGGCGCCTGAGATTGCAGCCTGCCACGGAAAAGCAGGTCGGTTTCCTCGCTGCGTCCTTCCACCAAAACCGGAAGGGAGCGGCCCACCAGTCTGCGCAATCTGCGCCGCGAAATCCTGCGCTGCAGGGCCATCAGTTTCTTTTGCCGCGCCCGGGCAACGGCCGGCGCGACGGGACATGGCAGGGAGAAGGATCCGCTCGATTCCTCATTGGAATAGAGGAACACGCCCAAATGATCGAACTCCGCCTCCTCAACGAAATTAACCAGCGACTCAAAATCCTTGTCGGTTTCGCCCGGGAAGCCCACGATCATCGAAGTTCGAAGCGTAGCCTGAGGAATCGTCGCGCGAATTTTCCCAAGGTGTTTGAGAAACTGATTCCCGCTTGACCCGCGCCGCATTCCTTTCAGCACGGAGGGGCTGGCGTGCTGGAGCGGTATATCGAAATACTTGCAGGCGGTCGGAGTTTCCGCCACGGCCCTGATCAGCGCGTCGGTGAGGCGGTTGGGGTAATAGTAGAGCGCGCGCAGCCAGACGAGGTCCGTAATCCTCCCCAATTCGCGCAAAAGCGTGGCCAGGCCGTCCTTGATTCCCAGGTCCTCGCCGTAACTCGTGGTGTCCTGGCCGATCAGGGTGATTTCGCGAACTCCCCGGCGCACAAGGTCCTCTGCCTCGCGCACCACGGATTCAAACCGCCGCGACCGGAAAGGCCCGCGCATCTGCGGAATAACGCAGAACGAGCAGGGGTGATCGCACCCTTCCGCAACTTTGATGTAAGCCGAATGGTGCGGCGTGGTGAGAACGCGCGGAGTCAACTCGTGATAGAGATAAGGCTCGACGGGAGCGGAGGAGGAACGCGCAGAGTGGTCCTCACTGCAAGCTTCGACTACCCGCTCCAGCTCGTTCGTTCCGATGACGAAATCCACCTCAGGGATCTGCTCGAGGATGTCCTGCCGGTAGCGCTCAACGAGGCAGCCGGCGACGACGAGCTTGTGTGCCGAGCCGGTCCTCTTGTGCTCTGCCATTTCGAGAATGGTTTCAATGGACTCGCGCTTGGCGGGCTCGATAAAGCCGCAGGTGTTTACCACGATGACGTCGGCCGCGCCGGCGTCGGGCGTAAGTTCGTATCCCTGCCGGGCGAGCATCCCCAGCATCACTTCGCTGTCCACCAGGTTTTTGGGACAGCCCAGGCTGACCATTCCAACTTTAGGCATAGTGAGGAGGTCCCGAAATAACTCGGCCCGACAAGAATATTAGCACGGAATCGCGGACCGATGCGGCGGAGGCTCCATCAAGTTCCGCCAGCGCGACCCTTGCAGGCGAAATGGCACGCGCTTGAGAATTCAATCGATGAGGTTTTGAAGTTGGGCTCTGGAGATCCCCTAAAATGGGGGTCAGCTCTGCCCGAGAACTCCGGGTCGTAACCCGACGACCACCTAATACTTCGTCGCCCGCCAGACCCAAACCATTTGCTCTCCGGACGCGGCGATGAATTCTCCATTGGGGGAGAAGGCGACAGTCCGGATGGGTTCCTTGCCTTCGGTAAGCGTTTGAATCAATGACCCGTCTTCGCTGGACCAGATCCGCACCATCTTGTCGTAACCGCCTGAAACGATCCGGCGGCCGTCGGGTGAGAATTCGGCCCAGGCCACCGTTCCGTTGTGCCCGGTGAGCGTGTGAAGCAGTTTCCATCCCGCCACCGACCAGACGCGAACTTTCCCGTCCTCGCAGGCGGTTACCGCGTGCAGATTGTCGCGGGAAAAGGCGATGCTGAGCGTTGTGCCTTCCTGGCCGCGAAGGGAGTCCACGAAATCCCCGGTGCGGATGTCCACGACAACGGGATCCCCGCCGCCGCCCTCGAGCTGGGCAAGCAGGAGCCAGTGCCCGTCAGGCGAAAGTTCAAACAGGTTGGGGCGCCGCGTCAATGAGGGGACGGTCAGCCTTCCACCCTTGCCTGTGAGCGGATGCCAGAGTTCAAATTTACCTTCTTTGTAGATTGCCATGTATCCAATCATGGGAAAATAACGCGGCGGAGTAAACCCGCCAGATTCCCCGATGGTGTTCACGTTGCCGACCAGTGTGTCCTTCGCGGCGTCCCAATTGAATGCAAGCGTCGGCGTGGCTCGAAGGGGTGCCTTACCCTTCGTCCGAAAGATGCCGTTTCCGAGTATGAAGACTCGATCCGGAGCGACAAAACTGGCGGAATGGATCGTGAGGTCATCCACCCCTTCGACGCGCGGTCGTAGAGCCCTGGGTGTGCCGCTGCGCAAATCCATCAGCACCACCTTGCTTCCGACCACAACTGCAAGCGCCGTGCTGTCGGGCGAAAAGGCGCCTGCGGGCGAATAGTTGAGCGCGAGGTGACCTTCGAATTGTCCATGACTGACCCAGGTCACTGAAGGGGGCGCCGCGTTGTCCACCGTTTCGAGCTGGGCTCGCGCGGGTTCCACCACAGCAACACTGAGGCACAGAAACGGAAAAACGATGAATGATGAATGATGATTGAGGAATGGTCTGAGAAGACTCATGCGGCCTCTATTCAACTTTGCCCATTCATGGTTCATCGTTTCTGCTCTGCGCCTCTGCAGTGAACTCTTTGGCACTACACAATCTCCCCTCGCGCCAGTCGCTCGACCAGTTCCCGGTCGGCCTCGAGAAAATTGTATTCCGGCAAATTCTTACGAGGCACCCATTCCACCGCCTCGAACACCTGATTGGATATTTCATCCGTGAAGTCGGTGACCAGAAAGAAGATTACCTCGACGAACCGGTCAGGGTAGCGATGGCGCAGCCGGAAGACCTCTTCTCCCACCGTTGCGTCGATATTCAACTCCTCGGCCAGTTCTCGGCGCAGAGCATCCTGAAGTTCCTCGCCGACATGCACCTTGCCACCCGGGAATTCCCACTGCAACCCGTACTTGTCTGAGCGAGGGCGCTGGCAGATCAATACCTTTTCGCCGTCTTGAAGAATCCCTGCGGTAACCAGAATGGGCGGCGATTCCGTCACACAAGCATTGTAGCAGGGGAGTGAAAAACGCGCGGCAGTCCCGCAGGGGCAGACCCTCCAGTTCTGATCCGGAAATGGCCCGGCGCCGGGAGAGCGCCACAACAATTAGTGGATGTGCTTGACTTTCTTCTGCATGTAATCCATCAGCAGATATTGGCCGAGCGTGTAGGGAGTTGTGAAGTAGGCCTTGCCCCTGCAGATTTCGGTTACCTTCTGGACAAAGCTGACGAGGCCGTAGTCGGAGGCGAGCATGAAGGTGTTTACCAGGATTCCATTGCGGTGGCAGCGGGCGACCTCGTGCAGAGTCTCCGAGATGACCAGGGGGTCGAGGCCGAATGCGTTCTTGTAGATGCGCCCGTCCTCGAGCGTGAGCGCCGAGGGCTTGCCGTCGGTAATCATGACGATCTGGCGCATATCCTTCTTCTGCCGTGAAAGGATGCGCTGCGCCAGGCGAAGTCCTTCGCGCGTGTTCGTGTAGTACGGCCCCACTCTCACTCGCGCCAATTCGGAGAGGGGCATCTCCTCCGCCGTGTCGTGAAAGAGCACCAGGTGCAGCGTGTCGCCCGGATACTGGGTTCGGATCAGGTGCATCAGCGCCATCGCCACTTTTTTCGCGGGTGTGAAGCGATCCTCGCCGTAGAGGATCATGCTGTGGCTGCAATCGAGCATGAGCACAGTGGCGCACGAACTCTGGTACTCGCATTGGCGGACCTGCAGGTCCCGGTATTCGAGGTCGATCGGAACTTTCAATCCGTTTCGCCGGATCGCGGAGAGCAGCGTGGCATTTGCGTCAAGGTTCAACGTGTCGCCGAATTCATATTTCCGGCTCGAACCGTCCGTTTCGACGCCCGTCGCCAGTTCACGCGTGTCGTGCCGGCCGAAGCTCGATTTGCCCAGAGAGCCGAGCAAATCTTTCAGCGTTTTGAATCCGAGAAAATCCAGCGCCTTGTCGGTCAGCTCGAACTTGGCCTGACCCTCGGGGCCCATGCCGCCTCCGGTTTGCGGCTGTGCGACTTCGCCGAGGTTCGGGTTGGGCGGCTCGACGGTAATGTAGCCCTCCTCGGAAAGCCTTTGGAGCAGCTGGTCCATCAGTTCGGAGAGGCGCGAATCGCGGTAGTTCTGCGCCTTCTTCATCAATTCGTCGAGCAGTTCCTGCGGGACCATCCCTTCGCGGTTCAGCGCTTCCAGAAGTGCGCGGTGGAGATTGTCCATGGTGCGCTCAGAGTCCATTTGGTAGAAATTGGCATACTGATCGTTGAAACCGCTTTCGAGAAGGTAGTCCTGGAGAAGGCGCAGCAAATCTTCCGCGCTCAGATCGTCAAATAGGTTTGGAACGTATTTGGAGTATTTGATGTACTTCACGTCGGCAGCCAGCGGTCAGGTTTGAGTGATCGTCGGGCGAAACAACCCGCCCGGCACGAAATTCAGTTGATCGGCCGGCGACGGGGAGGCAGGGTATCCGCCTCCGCCGGTGAGCCTTCAGCGCGGCCCAGCTTGCGGTCGGCGTGAAACCCCAGTTCCTCGTTGCGGCTGATCTTTTTGAGCGCGTAGAGGCCTTCCAGGATAAACTCCGCCGCTGCGACCAGCAGCGCTGGTTCGTCTTTCGCCTGGATCCCCAAGGTTTGAGTCTTCTCGAACAGTCCCTGAATCTTCCGAAGCTGCGTGTAGATCTCATCACTGGGCGCACCCGCCGGATATTTCAAGTTCCCGCCCAACTCGAACCACTGGACGATGGTGTGCATGGGGACGTTGTCGAAATGCTGTTTGAAAATGCGCGCCGTGGCCTGGCGGATGATGTCGCGCGCCACGCTGTCGGCGCCGCGAAGCTCGCCCTCGTATTCCAGTTCGAATTTCCCGGTCAGCGACGGCAGCGCACCATAGATGTCGCTGCAGCGCGGCACGACAACCGCCTCGGCATTCGTGAGGGCGCGTTGTTCGGCGTTGGAAATCACATTCTCGAGGCAGGTGATGGGCATGCGCTGGCTGACGCCGCTGCGCTTGTCCACTTTCTTTTCCTGGCGGGCCTCGAAGGCGATGCTCTCGATGATCTCGTGCACGAACTTCGGAATGACCAGGCGCCTCCCGCCCTCGCGCTCCGTCCACGCTTCCTGCGCGGTGATGGCCATGGCGTGTTCGAGCGTCGCCGGATAGTGCGTGCGGATCTCCGAGCCGATGCGGTCCTTGAGCGGCGTAATGATTTTCCCGCGCGCCGTGTAATCCTCCGGATTGGCCGTGAAGACCAGCATGACGTCGAGCGGCAGCCTCACCGGGTAACCTTTAATCTGGACGTCGCCCTCCTGCATGATGTTGAACAGGCCCACCTGGATCTTGCCCGCAAGGTCGGGAAGTTCGTTGATGGCGAAGATGCCGCGGTGGGCGCGCGGGAGCAAACCATAGTGAATGGTCAGTTCGCTCGAGAGCGCGTGGCCGCCGCGCGCCGCCTTGATGGGGTCGAGGTCGCCGATCATGTCGGCGATCGTGACGTCCGGCGTGGCGAGCTTTTCGACGAAGCGCTGGTCGCGGGGCAGGTATTCGATCGCCGTCGCATCGCCGCTCTCCGCAATCCGTTCCGTACAGGAGCGGCAGATGGGTGCGAGCGGGTCGTCGTTAATCTCGCATCCCGCGACGGCCGGCAGTTCGTCATCGAGGAGGGAAGCGAGTGAACGCAGGATGCGGCTCTTCGCCTGACCGCGCAGACCCAGCAAGATGAAATTGTGACGGGAAAGAATGGCGTTGGCGATCTGCGGAACGACGGTGTCCTCGTAACCGATAATTCCCGGGAAAATCGCCTCGTGCTGCGCCAGCTTGCGAACCAGGTTCGCCCGCATCTCGTCCTTGACGCCGCGAGACCGATAGCCCGCCCTCTTGAGCTCGCCCAGAGTTCTGGGTTTTTGCATGGTGCGACCCTGACCCAACATAAATTATATGCGACGTGCGAGGACAACACAATTGGCGAGGTGTGAAATTGGAAACTGGAAATCAGCGGTGCGGAAGATGAAATTGGAAACTGCAAAACGGATTAGCAAAAACGAATTATCGGAGCTAGGACTGCAAAACCAGAATCGGAAATCATGGTGTCCGCAGTGGTGAATCCCAATCCCTGCGCTCAAATCACGGGCGGGCCTTCGGAGATTTCCAGATTAATTTCGCCGATGCCGCCCTCGACGTCGATATCCAAGGTGACGGAAGTCTTCCCGTAAAGTTCATTCACGAAGGCGTCGCCCTTCTGCACGAGCGGCCCGCGCCGGATTTCCCCAATGCCCCCTCGCGCGCGCACTCTTACCCCCGTATCCTCCGGGAGCCGAATGGTCGCTCTGCCGATTCCGCCCTTGATGCTGGCCTTCAGATTTTCCTTCCAATCGCCGGCAAGGTCCACGGTGCAATCCCCCACACCGACATTGACGTTGAGCTTTCGCAGCGCGAGTGACCCAACGTTCAGTTCCGATTTCCCCGCGCCCAGCTTTACTTCGAGATCCATGGGCACGTCGTCCCTAAGCCGGATATCCGTGAGGCCGCCCCCGCCCTGACGGACCGAAAGTCTGCCTATTCCGGATGCGACGTGGTAATCGATCTCAGGTTCAGAACCAGGCTTTTCGAAGGTGAAGTCTGCATCAAGCAGTTCCCTCGCGCCGCCGCCCAGCCGGAGTTCGCCTGCCCCCAGATGAATTTCGACATCAGCCTCCTTTGCATCGCCCAGGGGAACCGATCGGGCCAGTGGCTCCGAAGTTTTTCCTCGATGGTGGGAGCCGAGGTTGCAGCCTGGGGAGGCGAGCAGTGCGCCCAGTGCCATGGCGGCTAAAACTCGATATTTTGGAGCCTCCATCATTAACCCCCTGGCGGGAATGCGAAATGGAATCCCTGACAGCCAGGGCCGGTGTTACGCCGACCATGACTGGGCGCACACGCAGCCCTCCCTCTATCCTACGATTCCTCCCAAGTTAGAGTTCCGTAGATTGAGGGGCAAGGTGACTCGGGCTTGGGCATTCCCGAAAGGACTATGAGTGCTCAGTCAGTGTGAATCGCCCGGGATTCTCATCCCTGCTTAAACGCTTCCTTATTAACTACATACGGCATATTTGCCGGGTGGCCGCCGTAGTTGGCTTCGAGCACGTCAATCAGCCCCTGGACGCAGCGGCCGGCCATGCCGAGGCGGGGGTCGACGGAAAGGCGCGTGATGCGTCCGGCACTGGCGAAGTGGTGGAAAAGGCGCAAGCGGTCTTCGATGGC